>JBGTIL010000239.1:0-5574 GCA_041745695.1 Chitinophagaceae bacterium
TGTACACCGCTCCCATAATCATCTGATCATCTTTTTCTATACCGATAGATACACAACAGATAGGAATGCCGTGCGCAAAGTTTACCGTGCCATCTATAGGATCAATGATCCATTTATAATTCGAGTCCTGGATCACTTCACCAATTTCTTCGCTCAGTATGTAATGTCCTGGAAAACTAGCCCTGATCAAATCCAGGATCACTTTTTCCGATGCATGATCAGCTTCCGTAACCAGGTTATTAATACCTTCTTTATTAGAGGTTGTATATTCTGTGTTCATAAAACGTTGCATTTCACGTCCACCTGCCAGTACCGATTGTAGTAATACGTTTTTGAGCATGGGCAAAAATAGCGGATAGTTGGCAGTTGCATGAGCAGGCAGAGGCTGCATGCTCCTGTGGTGAACCAGCACATTCAACCGGCTGCAGAAACAGTGCAGGATCAGACCGCGCAACAATGCAGCACCTTCACCGGGCAAACTGTGCGCTCAAATCGCTAGGTTTGTCCGGCTAAAAACAGCATCATCCATTGACCCTGTCGATTATCATAGTAAATTATAATGTAAAATACTTCCTGGAGCAGTGCCTTTATGCTGTAGACAGAAGTACTTGCAGGGATGTGGAAATTATTGTGGTAGACAATAACAGCAGTGACGGAAGCGTGCCTTACCTACAGCCAAGGTTTCCGCAAGTGCAGTTCATCCGTAACCGCAACAACCTTGGCTTTGCAAAAGCCTGCAACCAGGGTTTCCGCGTTGCCAGGGGAGCCCATATCTTATTTTTAAATCCTGATACCATCATTGCAGAAGACAGCCTCAATACCTGTATCTCTTTTTTCGAAAGAGAGCCCAAGGCGGGTGCCGTAGGCGTCCGCATGATTGACGGCGGCGGCAAATTTTTAAAGGAGTCGAAGCGCTCATTCCCCGGGCCAATTACATCGCTGTTTAAACTGAGCGGACTTGCAAGACTGTTTCCCCGGTCGAGGTTTTTCAGCCGGTATCACCTGGGGCATCTTGCCGAAAACGAAACCCATGAAGTAGATGTTTTAGCCGGGGCTTTTATGATGGTTCGTAAAGATGTACTTGAGAAAACCGGTTCGTTTGATGAAACGTTTTTTATGTATGGCGAGGATGTGGACCTCAGTTACCGGATTCAAAAAAGCGGCTTTAAAAATTATTATCTCCCGGCCACTACTATCGTTCATTTTAAAGGGGAGAGCACAAAACGGGGAAGCCTCAACTATGTGCGGATGTTTTACAGTGCCATGAGTATTTTCGTACAGAAGCACTATGGCGGTGCAAGAGCAGGCATTTTTTATAACCTGATCCGCCTGGCTATCTGGTTTCGGGCACTCCTCTCCGGAACCGCCAGGTTCGTAGCCTGGATTGGACTTCCCGTGATTGATGCATTGGTTATTCTCTTATCGTTCTGGCTAACCAAAATAGTTTGGACAACTTATATAAGAACCGACACTATTTACTCTGAGCAACTGATCATGTTGGCGCTTCCGGCTTTTACCCTGGTTTATTTAACAGTGGCATACTATGCCGGGTTGTACAACAAACACTACCGGCATGCCGACTTATGGCGGTCCACGCTAATAGCTACACTCGCCTTGCTGGCTACCTATGCTTTGCTCCCGGAACAATACCGGTTCTCGCGCGGTATTTTAATATTCGGAGTGTTGCTTTCTTTTGTTTTTATCAGGATGATTAGAAATTTTATGCTGGGTACCGGCATGTTACAACAAAGGTCGGAAACAACTGATCAGCCCTATATTCTTGTAACAGGCACTGTTAGCGAAGCTGAGGAAGTTACTGCACTGCTGCAGGAGCAAATGCCAGGACAAACAATGATCGGTCGTATTGGTGATGATGAAGAGGCACCAGCTGTTGTAGGGAGCCTCAAAAACATATGCGCCACAGCACGTACACTAAATGCACGGGAGTTGGTGATTGTTACCGGCCATGTGTCGTGTAAAGAAGCGATCACTACCCTGCAGGCCCTGAAGGGTTGTGTACGTGTGCGGTTCCATGCAATGGGCAGCTTCAGTATAATCGGCAGTGACTCTGGCAGCAGCAGTGGCGAGGTGCTTTCTGCTGAGCCACGTTACGGTCTCGCAAACATGCACCACAGGCGCTTAAAAAGGTTGATTGATGTGGTCAGCGCTTTATTTTTTATAGCTACACTTCCGGTACACATCTTCTTTGTGCGAGCACCCCACCGTTTTATTGTTCATTGTTTGCAGGTGCTTCTTGCCACAAAAACATGGATAGGGTACAGTTCACAATGGGCTCCGTTACCATCTATACGAATTGGCATCCTAATGTCCAACGGATTTACCAGGAAACAGGCACAGGAACTTCCGCCAGATACCGCCTTCATCGTAGATGAACACTATGCGAAAGACTACCGGCCCCATCATGACCTGGCCACAATCTATCAAAATTACCGGCGGCTTGGAGGACAGACCTGATAGTGGTGAAGTTGATGAACAGCCATCAATACCATCAGCAGGTACTAGCATGTATGGTGGAAAGGCACTGCAATAAGATGGGTACCTGGGCCGTTTAACCCCGGTATAATTGGCTATGGGCATGAAATAACTGTCGTTAACTTTAACGCCTGAAATATAAGTAACAACGAATGGCGAGAATCATAGATTTTAGATTGCCGCGTAGTATTGGAGCCGCCCTGCGTTTACCCGAGAATGATAAACGCAGCCAACAGTTGCGAGTACTGACTATGCTGCTGAAAAAAGCAAGGTTCACGGAGTTTGGTCAGCATTACAGGTTCGACGAAATTTTGTTCAGTAAGCACATTGGGAAGGCCTATCAGCAGGCAGTGCCGGTACATGATTATAATAAGATCTATGAAGGCTGGTGGAAAAAAACACTCGAAGGCGTAACAGACGTAGCCTGGCCAGGGAAAATAAAATACTACGCACTCAGCTCTGGTACTTCAGACGCTGCAAGTAAATACATCCCGGTAACTAAAGAGATGTTGCGCAGCAACAGGATCAATTACGTTCGACAGCTGATCTCTTTACTTAGTTACGAACACCTGCCCCGCAATGCAGTTACAAAAGGTTTCCTGATGCTGGGCGGTGCTACCGACCTGCACAAAGGTGAGGCCGGGTGGTTCTCAGGCGACCTCAGTGGTATACTTGCCAAGAACAGACCCTTTTGGTTTCAGACTTTTTATCAGCCCGGTGGTCGCATAGCCAAGATCAAAGACTGGAATGAAAAGCTCAACGAAATTGTAGAGAAGGCTCCCGACTGGGACATTGGCTATATAGTAGGTGTTCCGGCATGGTGCCAGATGTGTATGGAGATGATCGTATCGCATTATAAAGTAGATACCATTCACGACATATGGCCCAACCTTGGCTTCTTTGTTCACGGCGGTGTGGCCTTTGAACCGTATAAAAAAGGATTCGAAAAGCTGTTGGGAAAACCAATTGTATACATTGAAAATTACTTATCAAGTGAAGGATTCCTGGGCTTCAAGGACCGTGAGGGGGCCAAAGGGATGAAGCTCATTCTGAACAATAATATCTTCATGGAATTTGTTCCTTTCGACGACAAGAACTTTGATGCTGATGGAAAGATGATTGATAACCCGAAAGCATTGATGATTCATGAAGTAGAAAAAGGGAAGGACTATGCGCTCTTAATGAGCACCAATGCAGGTGCCTGGCGCTACCTCATTGGAGACACGGTGCGGTTTGTTGACCTCGAACGCTCGGAGGTAGTGATCACCGGCAGAACCAAACATTTTTTAAGTTTGGTAGGTGAGCACCTGAGCGTAGAGAATATGAATAAAGCCATCGAACTGGTAAGCGAAGAATTAAACATTTCTATTCCCGAGTATACGGTTATTGGTTTCCCCCATGGTAACTATTTTGCGCATAAATGGTACGTTGCCTGCAATGATGCGGTAAATGAAACCCTGCTCCGCGATAAGATTGATGAATACATTTGTGCGTTGAATGATGATTACGCAGTAGAGCGGAAAAGTGCCTTGAAAGAGGTGTTTTTGCAGAAACTACCGGAAGAAGTTTTTCTCCGTTTCATGGAAAGCAAAGGCAAGCTAGGTAGCCAGCACAAGTTTCCCCGCGTGCTGAAGGGTAAGATGCTGCAGGATTGGAATGAATTTTTGTTAACCTGCGTCTAATCTGTTCTTAACTGATCCCCAGCCTCTTTGTTTGTACACAAAGAGGTTTTTACTTTACTACCTGCATATGAATGAAAGCTTGATAAAAGGTATTACACTCGGCTTGCTGCTTAGTATAGCAGTGGGTCCGATATTATTTACCATCATCAAGCAGAGCATCAACAATGGTGTGAAGGGAGGCCTGGCTTTTGTTGCCGGAGTATCGGTAAGTGATGTAGGATTAGCTGTTGCGTCTAATTTTTTTACCGAGTTATTCAATACCCTGCTTGCCAACAAAGAATTAGTGGCCGGCATCGGAAGCGTGCTGCTCATTTCGGTGGGCGTATTCTTTTTATTTTTTAAAAAAGTAGCGCTCAATAAGGAAGGCAAGCTGTTGGTAGTTTTGAGAAAGCGAGATTATGCACATCTGTTCCTGACAGGTACGCTGATGAATTTTTTTAACCCCCTGATCATTGGCTTCTGGCTGGCAACATCCACCACCTTTGCTGAAAACACGCTGCGCCAACGTTTCTTCATTTTTAGCGTAGCGCTCGTGCTGGTGCTTCTTGCAGATATTGCCAAAGTGCTGCTCGCTAATAAGATCAGGGAAAGGCTGACCCTAAAAAATATCTTATTCATTAACCGGCTCAATGGTATTATACTTATTGGCTTTGGTATTGCGTTATTAGGAGGCTCTATATTTTTTTAGTGATAAATTAGGCCACTGATGAAAAAGACAAGCAGGGGTAACCGGTGGTGGAGGTGGTTCAAAAAAGGGTTTTTATTCTTGTTCCTCTTCCATCTGTTTTATATCGTTCTGCTCAAGTGGGTTAACCCGCCTGTAACCATTACCCAGCTGGGCAGCCTGTTCAGCGGTGAAGGATTGAAACGGGATTATGTTGACGCAGAAGAGATCTCTTACAACATGAAACTGGCTGTCATCGCTTCCGAAGACCAGAAGTTTGCAGTGCACAGCGGCTTCGATTGGAAAAGCATCGACAGGGCGATCAAACACAACGACAAAAAACCAAAAAAAGTTAGGGGTGCAAGTTCTATTAGCCAGCAAGTAGCCAAGAATGTTTTTCTCTGGCAGGGACGCAGCTGGATACGTAAGGGGCTGGAAGTGTATTTTACCAAAATGATTGAGTGGATATGGGGTAAAGAGCGCATTCTGGAAACCTACCTGAATGTGATTGAAATGGGAAAGGGCATTTATGGTACACAGGCAGCAGCGAAAACTTATTTCAAGAAGGATGCACGGCAGTTAACAAAGCGCGAAGCAGCCTTGATTGCTGCCTGCCTTCCCAACCCGGTTCGCTATACTGTGAAACCCCTTTCGCCGTTTGTAGCAGTAAAGAGCCGGTGGATCCAATTGCAAATGCGTGCGGTAGAAGGCAATGCAGACATACAGCAAATTATT
>JBGTIL010000240.1:0-1754 GCA_041745695.1 Chitinophagaceae bacterium
AATGAACGAATTGAAAAGGCTGGGGATCGTGCCGATTCTCGATCTTTTGCACTTTGGCGTGCCCGACTGGATAGGCGATTTTCAAAACCCGGAATTACCCATCCATTTTGAAAAGTATGCCGCGGCAGTGGCACAGCGCTATCCCTGGGTAAAATATTACACCCCTGTCAATGAGATTTACGTTACGGCCAAAGCAAGTGCCAAGGACGGCATTTGGAATGAGCAGTTAAAAGATGACAAGTCCTTCATTACAGCGCTGAAAAATATCGTGGCGGCAAGTATTGTAGGCAATCACCAGATTGCCAAATACCGTCCCGATTGTGTTATCGTCCAAAGCGAAAGTGCTGAATACGTCCACGAAGCCCGCGCAACCAAATCAAAACAAATTACCCTTGATAACAAGGTGCGTTTCCTTTCATTGGATCTGCTGTACGCCCATGCCCCGGATGCGGATGTTTGCATGTACATGATGGACAACGGTCTTACCCGGAAAGAATACGACTGGTTTATGAAAGGAACCCCTCCGGGATACCAGGTAATGGGTAACGATTACTATGGGAGAAATGAAAAGATAAAACTGCCTGATGGTGAGACAATATTTGCCTCTGATGTTTTTGGCTGGTACCAGATTACGAAGAAATATTACCAGCGGTATAAAAGGCCGGTGATGCATACAGAAACCAATGTCTTCGATGCTGAACAGGCCCCTACCTGGCTGTGGAAACAGTGGATGAACGTATTGCAGATGCGGGAGGACGGAGTGCCTGTTCTTGGTTTTAACTGGTACAGTCTAATTGATCAAATCGATCGGGATATAGAACTGGCGGAAAAGAAAGGAACCGTCAATGCTTGTGGCTTGTATGACCTGGACAGAAAGCCGCGACCCGTTGCTGAAGCCTATAAAATGCTGCTTAAGGAATTTGGACAAATAACGATTGTGCCGCATGGTGAAATGCTGGAAATCACAGACCGGCCCGCAAGCTTAAAAGTAGAGATTTGACTCGGCTGCGTCAATTCGCTCGGTAACGATATTGGGGACCATAATTTTCGTAGGCTCATGGTGGATAAAAACAGCGTACTACAGTGGGGAAGTGGTGACAAGGTGTTGGTCTTCCTGCATTACTTTGGTGGTTCCGCCCAAAGTTGGCGTTGGGTGGCAGCAGAGTTGAAGGACAGTTTCCGCTGTATAAGCATCACCCTTCCCGGCTTTGGGGGCACCCCCCCCCTTCAGGCCCCATCTATCCAGTCTTATGCACGGTATGTGCAGGGTCAATTGATCCTGTTAGCGGTTGACAGCTACACCTTAGTAGGTCATTCCATGAGTGGTAAAATTTCCATGCAAATAGCCGCTAATGAAGTCGATGGAGCCGTTAGCCAATTAATCCTTGTTGCTCCTTCACCGCCTTCCACAGAACCGATAGCAACGGGGGAAAAAGAAAAAATGCTAAAAATGCCGGACCGCAGGGAGGCAGAAAAAACGGTTGCCAGCATCACCAGGAAACCTTTAAGTGACGACCAGTACGCACTGGCTGTTCAAAACCAAATTGACGTTGACCATGCAACCAGGCAATGGTGGGTTTTGAAAGGCGTGGACCATTCCATAGTGGGTATTGTAAAATCCCTTCATCTTCCCATAAGCGTGCTTGCATCCGAAGAGGATCCGGCAATAGCTGCCAATATGATCAGAGAGAAGGTTATGAGTGTCTTCGGGCAAGCAAAATTAACAACTACTCCCCACGCGGGTCATTTGCTCC
>JBGTIL010000241.1:0-4840 GCA_041745695.1 Chitinophagaceae bacterium
TTTGTGCAGCTCTTCTGCTACAGTTTGATAATGTCAGCAGCATAGCTGCGGGCTTCGCCATCGCTTTCGTAGTATTCTTCCAGGGAAGGTTTTTGTAAGAAAGATACCTTCTCCATTGTTTTTTCAATGATGTCGGTCATATCTAAAAACCCAATCTTATTCCTGAGAAAAGCATACACAGCAATTTCGTTGGCAGCGTTCATGATGCAGGGAAGGTTGCCTCCTTTGTTCATAGCATCAATAGCCAGGCTGAGGTTGTGAAAAGTGCGGTAGTCGGGCTCGTCGAAAGTGAGGCTGTTGAATTTGCGGAAATCGCAGCGTGGGAAATTGTTGCTGATCCTTTTAGGAAATGACAGGGCATACTGAATAGGCAGTTTCATATCGGGCAGACCCATCTGCGCTTTGATACTTCCATCTTCAAACTGCACCATGGAATGAATGATGCTTTGCGGATGAATGAGCACCTGTATCTGGTCGGGACGAAGCCCAAACAACCATTTGGCTTCAATCATCTCCAGCCCTTTGTTCATGAGGGTGGCTGAGTCGATGCTGATCTTGGCACCCATGGTCCAGTTGGGATGCTGCAGGGCATGCTCTCGTTTTACATTCACCAGGTAGTTGGTCTTTCTTCCAAGGAAGGGACCACCGGAAGCAGTGAGGATAATCTTCTCGATAGGGTTGCGCGTTTCTCCTACCAGGCATTGAAAGATGGCTGAGTGCTCAGAGTCGACTGGGATGATTGGCACCCGCATTTCCATGGCCGTTTGCATGATAATATCACCAGCTACCACCAGGGTTTCTTTATTGGCAAGTGCAACAGTTTTACCCGACTTAATAGCCGTGAGCGTTGGCTTCAGCCCGGCGTAGCCAACAATAGCTGCCAGCATCATGTCGTAGATATCCATGGAAGCCACTTCCTCCAGTGCTTTCTCTCCTGCAAAAACTTTTACAGAAGTACTGGCCAGCGCTTCTCTGACTTTATTATATTTTGTTTCATCGCCAACAACTACAACGTTGGGATTGAAGGCAAGGGCCTGTGCTATGAGTACTTCATCATTACCATTGCAGGTAAGCACTTCCACAGAAAAAAGGTCGGGGTGTGCTGCAATAACCTCCAGCGCCTGTGTGCCGATGGAGCCTGTAGAACCAAATATAGCAATGCGTTTTGTTGGTGCGGTTGCGCTCATGAATTGGACTTCAATATAAGATAATGTATTGTAAAGGGTCAGAACAGCACAGGACTCAGAATTAGGAAACCCATTTTACCAGATGCTCTGCAATCTTCCGGTCGTTGCTCAAACGAGGCACTTTGTTTTGACCACCCAGCTTGCCGATAGATTTCATGTACTCGATAAAGCCTCCTTTCTGAACAACACTTATATGTAAGGGTTGCAGAATGTTGCCACGTACCAGGTCATCGTAATAAATGTTCCGTCCGCGCATCTGATCATCTACGCTCTTTGCAAAAGAGGGTAGATCTTCGGGTCGCTGTTCAAATTCAACCAGCCACTCATGGTAGCTCCTGCCTGCTTCCTGCTGAATCATGGGTGCCACGGTAAATTCAGTGATCCTTACTTTATGCAATGCTGCCGCACTTAGCAAACTGTGTTCCACTTCTTCACCAATCACGTGTTCGCCGAAAGCAGAGATAAAATGTTTTGTTCTGCCAGTCACCACCAGCCGGTAAGGAGCGGTACTGACAAACTTTACAGTGTCGCCGATATTATATCCCCACAGACCTGCATTGTTAGATACGACCATGGCGTAGTTGACGCCGATCTCCACCTCGTGCAGGGAGATCCGTTCGGGCTGCGGATCAAAGATTTCCCCTGCCTTGATAAATTCAAAAAAGATCCCGCTGTCGGTATTCAATAACAATCCCTCGGCGGTTTGTGAATCCTGGAAGGCAAAAAAGCCTTCAGAGGCAGGAAAGGTTTCAATAGCATCCATGGTCTTACCGATACTTTGAAACAATTTTGCTTTGTAAGGTTCGAAGGCAACGCCCCCGTGTACCAACACAGAAAAATTTGGAAACAGGTCTTTGATGGCCTTGCCGCTCTTTTCCTGCAATCGGTCGAAGTACATCTGCACCCATGGTGGAATGCCGCTGATGAGGGTCATGTCCTGCCCGATAGTTTCGTCAACAATTCTGTCGAGCTTGGTTTCCCAGTCTTCAATGCAGGCAGTTTCATACGAAGGCAGTTGATTGGCCCGCAGGTAGCGGGGTATGTGGTGGTTCACGATGCCACTGAGCCGGCCAGTAGGGATGTCGCTAACCCGCTCCAGCTCCGGTGACCCTGATAGGAATATGAGCTTGCCATCTGCAAACTGGGTATTGCCCGTTTCAGACATGTAGCATAAAAGGGCGTTACGGGCTGTATTGATATGGTTGGAAATAGAGTCGCTGGTGATGGGAATGTATTTTACACCGCTGGTTGTACCCGAGGTCTTGGCGAGGTAAATGGGCTTTCCCTTCCAGAGCACATTATGTTTGCCTCCCTTTATTTTCTCGATGTATGGTTTGAAGGCTTCATAATCACGGAGTGGCACCGCCTGTTTGAACTCGGAGTAAGTCGCCACTTCTTTCAAACGGTGGTCGGTTCCAAACTCAGTGGCTTTGCCGGTTTTAAGCAGGGTTTTGAGGGTATCATCCTGATCGGTAAGGGCTGTCAGTGCTCCCTTGCGTATTTTTGCATGGATGTAAGAAGCAAATGGTTTGGCAAGAAGCGATTTGATTTTCATGTATCGAAATGCATTACGCCAACCTCTGGGGGTTGAGCCCGGCACGGGCAAATATAAGAATTGGGGTAAAGTTTATGCCCAAACATTAAACTAACGGTCACGACACAGTTCACCTGCCGCCCCTGGCTTGCTGGCGGCAATGACCCTTCAGCAGCTTTTTTGACGCTTTATGGTTGGGAATGAAACAGGCACTCACGTTCAGAACAGGAGCAATGAGCCCCGTCGTTTTTTAAAATCTGCTCTTTGTGACTCCAACATTTCCCCTTACCTTTGCCCACTTAATTTTTGAACCGTTATGTTCGCAATAGTAAAAATCGCTGGTCAGCAATTTAAAGTGCAAAAAGACCAAACCCTGTACGTTCCAAACATTGGTGGCAAATCTGGCGACAAAGTAGAATTTGGCGACCTCATTATGGCCGATGATAATGGAAACCTTTCGTTTGCCAAAGGCATTAGTGTAAAAGTTCAGGCAGAGATCCTTGAGCAAGTAAAAGGTGATAAGGTAATCGCTTACAAACAAAAACGCAGGAAAGGCTTTCGTAAAAAGTTAGGTCATCGTACCCATTACACCAGAATTAAAATCAGCGACATCGCCTGATAATCTTTTCGTCTCATATATTAGGATAAGCACATTCTAATTGCAGTAACAACAATCTAAATTTTCGATCATGGCACATAAGAAAGGTGAAGGCTCTGTAAAAAACGGCCGCGACTCAAACAGCAAACGTCTGGGTGTAAAAATTTTTGGTGGTCAGCCAGCTATCAATGGCAACATCATCGTTCGTCAACGCGGCACGGTATACCACCCGGGTAACAACGTTGGTGTAGGTAAAGATTTTACTTTGTTTGCATTAACTGATGGTACGGTTGAATACCGTAAAGGTCGTCAGGACAGAACGATTGTTTCTGTTAGTCCTGTAGAAGCCACTGTTTAGTTTGGTATGATGGTTGTCTAAATACTTTGACGGTTAATTTTATTTATTAACTTTACGACTGTTACGTTTTACTAACCATTAAATTCAAACAACATGGCAACAGCAAAAAAAGCTGCCAGCAAATCCTCTTCAAAGGGAGCATCGAAAGGCGCTTCTAAAGGAGCAGCAAAATCAGCCTCTAAAAGTTCATCGAAATCGGCATCTAAGGGAACAGCGAAAGCTTCTTCTAAAGGTGCATCGAAGTCAGCTTCTAAAGGAGCTTCTAAAATGGGAGCAAAAGCTTCTTCTAAAGGAGCTTCAAAAGGTGCCTCAAAGTCTTCTTCAAAAGGAGCCTCTAAAGGTGGAGCCAAGTCTTCTTCAAAAGGAGCTTCGAAAGGTGCTTCTAAAGGAAGATAATTCGAGCATTTCAATTGCATACAAGTCCTGGTTTCACCGGGACTTTTTTTATGCCCTTCACCCAAATCGCCTGCCCAGCGCCATTCTTACCAGTGCTAAGCTCATAGTCACCGCGTTTCTTACCAGCGTCCATCTATCTAAGCAAGCCTTCTTCACACTTTATATGATGGAGCTGCACACCATGCAAATACCTTCCTCTAAGGCAGGTCAATTACACAACATCTAACGGGAGCATTACTGCCCTTTACCAACCACATCTATCGCCTAACTTAGAGCCATGGATAACTATGCTATTGCCGATCAGCTGTCGCTACTTTCCAAACTAATGGACGTGCATGGAGAGAATACTTTCAAGTCGAAAACATATGCCTCCGCGGCCTTCACCATCGAAAAGCTGCCGAAAGAAATCAGCACCCTAACCAAAGAAAATATTTTCGCTATCCGGGGCATTGGAGAAAGTGTTGGCAGCAAAGTGATGGAGCTATTAGAGACCGGCGAAATAAAAACAGTACAGGAATTAATAGCCAACACACCCGAGGGTGTTTTAGATATGATGAATGTAAAAGGCCTTGGACCAAAAAAAATTCATACCATTTGGAAAGAGATGGAGATCGATTCTATTGAAGCACTAAGAGAAGCTTGCGCTACTAACCGCATAGCCGCACAAAAAGGATTTGGCGAAAAGACACAAGAGAAAATTGTTGAGTCGATCAACTTTAAAGAACAAACCTCGGGCTCCTATCTGTACGCACAGGTAGAATCATTTG
>JBGTIL010000242.1:0-3385 GCA_041745695.1 Chitinophagaceae bacterium
TAGTCAACAAGTGTGTGAAGAATGGATGGCTGCAGAAGGATCCTTTTGCAGGATTTAAAATGACTAAACGTGAAGTGGATCGGTGCGCACTAACAGCAAGTGAGCTGCAAACAATCAGAAACAAGCATTTTGATATAGAGAGGCTTGCCCTGGTACGGGACATATTTGTGTTCTGTTGTTATACTGGTCTTGCTTATGTAGATGTAAAGAAACTGAACCGCTCAGAGGTCAGCATTGGTGTTGATGGAGGGAAGTGGCTTTTTACAAGCAGGCAGAAAACCGAAACACCTTCCAGGATACCGCTAATGCCAACGACGCTCGAGTTGATGGAAAAGTACAAGGATCATCCGCAATGTGTGGCGGATGGAAGATTGCTGCCAGTACTGAGCAATCAGAAGATGAACTCCTACTTAAAAGAGATTGCAGATGCCTGTGGGATCCAGAAGAACTTCACCTTCCACATTGCCCGTCACACATTCGCAACCACTGTGACGCTGAGCAACGGGGTACCTATCGAAACGGTTTCGAAGCTACTCGGACACAAGAACCTGCGCACCACGCAGCACTATGCAAAGATTTTGGATAAAAAAGTGAGTGATGATATGAGTGCGGTGCGGGACAGGTTGGATGGGCTGTTGTAGTGGGGTCGAAGATCAGTATATTTTGAGACAGTGATAAAATACGGAATTGCAGGTAATAGGAAATCAAACAAGAGAGTGCACGAAGAAATTGCTAGTCAGTTAGGTATTCCTATTACCGTAATCCTTTTAACGATCTCTATTATACCTTGTTTCAACGAAGCACAACTTTGCCTGATAAAGTTAAAGACACTTAAATTTTAATTCTACATGTTCAGCACCCGTAATGGCAGGCAATGGCAATAAACGCAAGATGACAGGATTTGATTCCTGCCAGGGGGGCAAACAGTCGGTGCGACTTCCAACCTAAATTCCACGTATAAATTTGCAGTATAACGAAGGACGACGATGCTTTCGGCAAAAATTCATCCGCGCTGCTGAACTTGACCAAAACCTTACCTAATTCACTAGAGTGGTTCTGGTCATCGGGAAGCGAAGATCCGTCGGCTCCGGCGTCGTGGTGATCATTTTCCAGATGAGCTCCGTAGTAATCTTCGTGATGATTGTCGGTAGATAAAATTTGTTGATCTGCATGGTGGTGCGGAAGGATGGCATGCCCAGTCACCGTTAGAGCGGCGAAAAACAGCATGAACTTTTGCAACCATTTCGGCATGAGCAGCAAAAGTAGGCAAAACTTGATAAAGAATTTTTCGGAGTGGTACTGCTGCAAGTAAATAGTTCCTGAGCAACCGAATTTGCTGTTTGAAATGAAAATGCTCGGCAAGAATGTAAACATATCAATACGTTTGTAGTAAACGTCAGATTGGAATAGTAGCACCTACTTATGTCATATTTTCAGCCGGGTTATTTTCAGAAATATGGTCCATAGTTCCTAATTTCAGTGGACTCAGCTTTGAAATCGTAAGGGCGAAAATTTACGCAAGCCGCAGCGCTTATCGATTTCAAGGTGTTTTCTATAAGTTGTAATGGACAAGGACATGACACATACTCCCACGCGAGGCGGTGCCACCGACCATCTGGCCAACGAGCGTACCTTTCTGGCCTGGGTCCGAACAGCCATAGCCATCATGGCTTTTGGTTTCGTGGTGGTGAAATTTTCTTTATTTCTAAGGCAGCTAGCGCTTCTTTTTTTGGATCGTCAAATAGTTTCCGCGCCGAAAGGCTATTCTGGCCTGATAGGGGTGGCCTTAGTTGTGCTTGGTGCTATAGTGTGTTTACTTTCCTATTTACAATATAAAAAAACAGAGCGCCAACTAAACCAAAACGTATACAACTCCTCCTCACCGCTGGTAGTGGTACTTACCATTGTTTTGCTGATTGGAAGCGTTTTTCTTGTTGTGTATTTGCTGCCGAACGTGTGAAATTTGAACAGGGAAAGTGTGTTCGGCTTTTATTTTTTTCCTGAAACCATTGCGCAAGATCAATACAGAAACGTTTTGAACTTTACAGGGTATAGTAACCGCCGTCTGTGAAATTGAGTTTGCGCGTCATTGTGCGCATGTGATGCTTTATATAGACAACCAATGAAGACTACGCTAATTTTAGACTGGCAATATTTAGGAGTTGATACATTTTAAAGGAGCAGATTACTAAGCCAAAAACACCTTCGTTCATCCCCAATGAAAATTTCGCACCTCATTTTCTTAAGCTTTATGATTATACTGCTGTTATTTTATTAACTACAGGCAGTATAACGAGGTTAAAACCAATACGGCGTTTTTGACCCGTTCCTCAACCATCGTTCGGGAAAGCAATAGATTTCAACGGAATTTCCTAAATATGAACAGTACCGCCAGGGGATATCTGCTGACACGCGACAAATCATTTTTAAAAACATATGAGGCTACGGCTACGGAAAATATAGGTATTCTTAATGGCCTCGATGGTTTGGTAAATGACGTAAACCAACGGAAACACTTACATGAGATACGTCATTTAAGCCAACAATGGAATACTGAACTCACTCATGTCTTTGGGGATTCTGCAGGAGAGGTATCAAGTAGAAGAATCTTCGAAGAAGCTGGTAGAGTAGCAGAGGGTGATACCATTCTAAACGACGAGAGTAGGCTGTTCGAATCTATGCAGGGGATGTTACGACAATTCATTAATGAAGAGTATGCCCGGAGGGAAGTGCAAAAAAAAGTGCTTGCCAATTCTATTCAGACGACTGGGATGGTTTCCTTTTCGCTGACGTTGATTTCAATCATCATCGGCCTTCTGATCACCGGAATACTCGCCAGGACATTGTCAAAGCGCATATTAAAGATGGTAGCAATGGCCAATGGTATTTCTGAGGGGAATTTTTCAGTACAAATGGTAGATACAAAGAACGACGAGCTTACTAAACTATCTCAATCGCTCAATAAAATGGCTAAGGTGTTAGCTGAAAATTTCACGCTTTTGAACAGAAAAAATGCGGAGCTAAATCAGTTCGCTTATATAGTATCCCATGATCTGAAGGCCCCTCTTAGAGGGATTAGTAATATACTTTCCTGGATTGATGAGGATCATGGAGGCGAGCTGTCTCCTAAAGTTCAGGAATACCTGACTTTGATCAACGGGCGGCTCTACCGGGCAGAAAATTTAATTAAGGGAATACTGGCATATGCGAGAATCGAGAACGAGGCGCACGAGATCGAGGAAGTAAAAGTTCAAGAGGTAATTGCACAGATCATTGAAGCGGAAGCGCCTCTTGCCGCGGCATCTATTGAGATTGAAGGAAACTTGCCAGTCCTCTTCACGCAAAAGTTGCCATTGTTTCAGGTCTTTTCAAATCTAATTACCAA
>JBGTIL010000243.1:0-7800 GCA_041745695.1 Chitinophagaceae bacterium
TATAGAGCAACGATATCATTCAGTGCAGGTCAGTGAATTGACGGTGATGGGGCTTGGTGTTATGGTTCCATTTACCCGGCTCCTGTAAAGCAAAAAGGCTCTCAACCTAAAAGTTGAGAGCCTTCAAAATATCAGTAAAAGTTATCCGGACCGCATCGTTCAAGCCCCAAACGTTTAGGGATTAATACCTGTAGTGCTCCGGCTTAAACGGACCTTCTTTGGTAATACCTAAGTACTCCGATTGTGCATCTGTCAGTTCATCCAGTTCCACACCAATTTTGGAAAGGTGTAAGCGGGCAACTTTCTCATCGAGGTGCTTCGGCAGCACATAAACCTTGTTCTCATATGCTTCGTTGTTCGTCCACAGTTCCAGTTGGGCCAGGGTTTGATTTGAGAACGAGTTGGACATTACAAAAGAAGGATGACCAGTGGCACAGCCAAGGTTCACTAACCTTCCTTCAGCGAGGATGATTACGTCTTTACCTTCGATGTTGTAGATATCAACCTGAGGTTTGATGGTGTCTTTGGTGTGTCCATAAGCTCCGTTCAACCAGGCCATGTCAATTTCAATATCGAAGTGACCGATGTTACAAACAATAGCTTTGTCCTTCATCAGGCGGAAATGTTTTTCTGTGATAAGGTCGCGGCAGCCAGAAGCTGTAACCACGATATCAGCTTCTTTAACAGCATCTACCATTCGCTTCACTTCAAAGCCATCCATAGCGGCCTGCAGTGCGCAGATAGGATCAATTTCTGTAACAATAACCCTGCAGCCTGCACCTTTCAAAGAAGCTGCAGAACCCTTACCTACGTCGCCGTAAGAGCCCACTACTGCTACTTTACCAGCCATCATTACATCGGTTGCACGGCGGATAGAATCAACCAGCGACTCCTTGCAACCATATTTGTTATCGAATTTTGATTTTGTTACCGAATCATTCACATTGAATGCAGGCATTGGCAAGGTACCCTTTGCCATACGCTCATACAAGCGATGAACACCAGTGGTAGTTTCTTCCGAAATGCCTTTTACATGCTGAATGAGCTCAGGGTATTTATCCAACACGATGTTTGTAAGATCACCACCATCATCAAGGATCATATTCAAAGGTCGGTCTGCACCACCAAAGAACAGCGTTTGCTCAATGCACCACTCAGCTTCTTCGTTGCTTTGTCCTTTCCAGGCGTACACACCAATTCCGGCGGCAGCAATTGCAGCAGCAGCCTGGTCTTGTGTAGAGAAGATATTGCAGGAACTCCACTTTACCTCTGCACCGAGGGCGATCAGGGTTTCAATCAAAACGGCGGTCTGAATGGTCATGTGAAGACAGCCTGCAATACGGGCACCTTTCAAAGGTTGCGCTGCAGCGTACTCTTCGCGAATGCTCATCAAGCCGGGCATTTCTGCTTCAGCCAAACGGATTTCTTTACGGCCCCATTCAGCAAGGCTAAGGTCTTTCACCTTGTGTGCAAGGGAAAAATTAATGTTCGATCTGGTGATTGTTGACATATAAAATTTGTTTCTGATGCAAATGTACACAAGTAGAATAAAGATTGGGTGTTAATCGGTAAATTCAGAACAAGTAGCCTTAAATTATGTATTTTACAGAATAAACCACTGATATTACATGGCTCCTGTTACCAAAAAAGAACATCTCACTGATGCACCTGTGCTCCTGGATGATAAAGACCTTCTGATATTGCGGCTCCTGCAGCAGAACGCCCGGTCGACGGTAAAAGAGATTTCTCAGAAGATGCACCTGAGCACCACGCCGGTGCACGAGCGCATCAAAAGAATGGAAGACAACGGTGTTATTAAACAGTATGCTACACTGATAGATCATACCAAAGTAAAAAAGAGTCTCATGGCCATCTGCTATGTGTCGCTGAAGGAACACAATAAAACAGCAGGCACCAAATTCATAAAAGCTATTGTAGAAATGAATGAAGTAACGGAATGCTACAACATCTCTGGCGCGTTTGATTTCATGTTGAAGATCATGGTAGAAAATATGGATGCCTATTACGATTTCCATGTAAACAAGCTAAGCCAGGTAGAAAATATGGGTCAGCTGCAGAGCGTATTTGTCATGGGTATCATAAAACAAACACACCAGCTCATTTATTAATCCATAGTAGTCGGAAGCACCAGTGGGTGGCTGAAGCAGCACTGTTTGCTATGTGCCTGCTGGGAGCATCTACGGACTGTAGTGCGATTGATTGTGTGTCTTTCCGGTCGCACACAAATCGTATCTTTCACACTCTATCTAAAATATATGCATAACTACGATACTGTTTCGGAAGCTGTAAACGACCTGAAGAAAAGAGGGTTTGACAATGATTTCAATCTTGAAGGCAACTGCCTGGTATGTAACACCCAAAAGTTTAATCATGACCAGTTCGAGATCACAGAAACTTATCGTTTCGAAGGTGATTCCGACCCGGCAGATGAGGCGGTTGTATATGCCATAGAGTCTCATTCGGGCACAAAAGGCTTACTGGTTAACGGCTACGGCTACCAGTCGAATCCTGTTGGAGATGCCATCGCCCGTAAACTAAACACGCAGCACCAGTAAATAACTTTTTCATGCGTAACACTATTGGAGCCGCTATCATAGCCTTTGCCTTGATCGTTGCAGCATTCATTGCAGCAAATGCGTATAAGTTTCGTTTCAGATCTGCCGAAACAATCACCGCTACCGGCTCGGCTGAAACCGATTTTGTTTCGGACCAGATCGTTTGGCGGGCAACTTTTAGCAGGCAGGGTATTGACCTGCAACCCGTGTATGCTTCATTGAAAAGGGATGAAGCCGTTATTAAGAAATACCTGAATGATTCGGGTATTGCAGACAGCAACTTTGTTTTTTCTTCCATTGACGTTCAACGCAACTACAGCAACCAGTACGACGGTGGCGGAAGGGTTACAGGCTCCTCTTTCTCAGGATACATTTTAAATGGATCGGTAACTGTCGACTCCCGTGATATCCCTGTGGTAGAAAGACTTTCCAGAGAAATAACCGGTCTTCTCGAAAAGGGCATCGAGCTCAATTCGACGCCTCCCAGCTATTATTACTCCAGGCTGAATGAGATGAAGATCGACCTCCTTTCAAAAGCTTCGCAGGACGCACGTTTACGTGCTCAAACAATTGCAAAGAACTCTGAGGCTGCACTGGGAAATATCAGCAAGGCGTCTATGGGTGTGTTCCAGATTACAGGGAGGAATATCAATGAAGACTATAGTTACGGAGGCGTTTTCAATACATCGTCAAAAGAGAAAACTGCATCCATCACTGTTCGCGTAGAATACCGGGCTGATTAGTAGAAATCAGAGATTCAGCCCTTCATTGTTGTATCTAACTCATATGAATGACCCACACCCTCCTTCAAGCAAAGCGCAGTTTTCTTTGCCTTTTGTGCTTCACTTCAGTAATGGCGAGTGCCCAGCAGTTTGGAGGTTTTCCGCCGTCTGTCAGGTGGAAACAGCTTAACAGCGATACAGCCCGGGTCATTTATGCCCGCGGTGCCGAAGGCGATGCTCAACGGGTTGCAGCCATCATTCATACAATGGCTGCCAGGTCAAATCCCCTTGGCAAATCGCTGCAGAAGATCAATGTAGTACTTCATAATAAAACTACGCTTGCTAATGGCTACGTGGGTCTGGCCCCTTATCGCAGCGAGTACTACCTGGTGCCCGGTGGAAACATCTTCGAATTTGGCAATCTTCCCTGGCAGGAGCAATTGGCCCTGCACGAATACCGGCACGTACAGCAATACAACAACTTCAATCGGGGGGGAAGCAAATTTCTAAGTTTTGTTTTGGGTGAGGAGGGAAGGGCATTAGCCAATGCCTTTGCCATTCCTGATTGGTTTTTTGAAGGCGATGCTGTATTTGCCGAAACGGTCCTCACAGCTGGCGGCAGGGGACGGACGCCTTACTTTTTAAAAGGGTTCAACAGTTTATGGAAAGAAGGGCGTAACTACAATTGGATGAAACTGCGCAACGGTTCACTCAAGGACTTCGTTCCGAACCATTACCCGCTTGGTTTCCTGCTGGTGAACTATGGTTATCTTAAATATGGTACTGATTTTTGGAGGAAGGTAACTGCAGATGCAAGTGGATTTAAAGGTGGTTTGTATCCTTTTCAAAAAGCGATCGTCCGCACTGCTGGAGTATCCTTTGCCACATTTCGCAACGAAGCATTCCAGAGTTACAGTCACGAGGTAAGCAGGCGCAGAGACAACCAGAAAACCCGCGCGACAGTAACCAATTCGTATCATCCGCAGCTGATCGGAAAAGACAGCCTGTTGTATATAAAAGACTCATACAAGCGGATACCACAATTTGTAATCCGTACAAACGCCGGGGAGCAGCTAGTGGGCCTGCGACGCATTACTTCCGAAGACTGGTTCAGCTACCGGGAAGGAACGATCGCTTACACCGCTTATGCTGCTTCGCCACGCTGGGGACTAGTTGATTACAGCAATATTATTTTGCTCGACATTAAAACCCGGAAGGATAGAAGCATCACACAGCGGGGCAAATATTTTTCTCCTGACATCGCCCCCGGGGGCGAATCGATCATTGCTGTGTCTATAACTGATTTGCTTACCAGCGAGCTACACCTGCTTGACCGGGACGGAGGCATTATCAAAAAAATCGCCGCTGCCCCTAATGCTCTTTTCGTACAACCGAGATTCATTGATACCAATAACATTGCAGTCGGCTTTCGCAGCGGTGATGCTTTGCTTTCGTGGCAGCGCATAAACCTGGCAACTGGAGTTGTAACAGAACTCATCCCTCCAACCACAGCGACAATGGGCTATCCTTTTGTTTATGAAAGCAAACTATACTTTACGTCCTCGGCCTCAGGAAGCGATGACCTGTACAGCCTCGGCTTAAAGGACAAAAAACTGCTGCAGTTATCTACCGGAGGTACCGGCCGGTATTTTCCTGCGCCTGCCGGCGACAGCCTCTACTGGTCGGATTTTACAAGCAACGGTTTTTTGCCCAGATCGGCCGCACTTCAAACACTGACTGCTTCTGCAACAACCATTGACCTGAAGTTGGCGCAGGTGCCACCTTTCGAACTGGCTGCCACGGAAAAACCGCTGAAAGAGCTGCAGCCTGTCGGCGGAGTGCGTCTTGCTGTTCCGTACCAGAAGGGCAAAAGCCTGCTTCGGTTTCACAGCTGGCGTCCATTTTACGACGCACCTGAATATAGTTTTTCAGCCTACAGCAACAACATACTAAATACACTGTCAAACGAAGTATTTTACCGGTATAACGAAAACGAGCAGTCGCATACACTTGGTGTCTCCGCCGCTTACGGCGGGTTCTTCCCGGTATTACGCGGAGGGGTGGAGCATACTGTAAACCGGCACATCAAAACTGCTACACGTACCTTAACGGTAAAGAGCTCTGAAGCAAGGATAGGCTACTCGATACCTCTGAATTTTACCAGTGGAAAAACATTTCGATTTTTGAATTGGGGAAGCAACCTTGTTTATAACAGCCTGGAGCCAACGGGTGGTTCTAAATCGCTTATCCCTGCCCGCACCACGGGATACCTGCATCATTTTCTCACCTGGTCAGAATCCCTGCCGAAGGCCAGGAAACACATCTTTCCAAAGTTTGCCTATGTGCTTTCTGGTGCACACCGGCACCGTACAGACGGCAGCGGGGGCTACCAGTCGGCAGCTGCAGCGCAGGTGTATTTGCCGGGTTTTTTTGCTACGCACACCTGGGCAGTTACTGGTGGTTTTCAGCAAACGGATACAGGTAACGTCGTATTCAGTAACCGCTTTGTTTCGTCACGTGGTTACAACGACCGTTTCTTTCCCCGCATGTACAAAGCAACGGTGAACTATCATTTTCCGCTGCTCTACCCAGACAGGGGCATGGCTAATGTTGTGTACCTGCTCCGCGTGCGCTCTACTATTTTTTACGATTACACCCGGCAGTTTCAGAAAACGGCCGCTAATGCCGGCTACCAGCGAAGCGCAGGAACAGAGATACTTTTTGATACAAAATGGTGGAATCAGTTGCCCGTCAGTTTTGGGGTAAGGTATAGTCGCCTGTTCGATAATAGAGATGCCCGCATCCGCAACCCCAATGTTTTTGAATTGATCGTACCCATCAACCTGATTCCGCAGTAGCATGAAGCGATGCGACGATCATTGTCGCCGGTCGCATTCTTTTCTCTTCAATTCAGGGTTTCCACGCCACCGGTTTTCATGATAAGCCTGCAAGCCCTTCTTCCAGGGCCTGGATCTTTTGCAGCGCATCCTGTTTTTTATTACGTTCGCTTTCTACAACCTCCGGTTTCGCATTTTGGACAAACCGCTCGTTATTTAATTTGGTTTCGACTGATTTTAAAAACCCCTGGTAATAATTGAGGTCCTTCATCATTTGTTCTTTCTGAACACCGCTGTTAATGACTGTTTCTGTTTGAATAAAAAACCGATCCTTGTTTAATACAACTGTTATTGCGCCTGTAACAGGTGCGTCTGCAAAACTGATTTCATCTGCATTTATCTGCCTGGCGAGCAAGCGGATGAATGGCTGATAGCTTGCAGGTGAGGCGGTTTGAATAAATATTTTCACAGGATCTTTTGGCTTGATGCCGTTCCGTACGCGAATATCCCGGATGGCGGTGATACTTTGTTTGAGCATTTCGCCGGCAACTAAAACAGGGCTGCTGTCTGCATGCGCAGGCTCGTGCTGTTTAACACACAGGTCATCTTGTTTATGGCTAAGCTGGTGATAAATCTCTTCGGTGATAAAGGGCATGAAGGGATGCAGTAATTGCAGGAGTGATTCATAAAAGCCTATCGATTTTTCATACAGTCCCGGTGGTAATGCTTCATCGATCCCGGGCTTTATCCATTCGAGATACCAGCTGCAGAAATCGTCCCAGATAAGCGAATAGATTGTTTTTAAAGCTTCACTTAGTTTGAACTCGTCATACAGTTTCTCAACGGTAGCTTTCACTTCATTTAACCGGGCATCAAACCAATCGGTGGCAAAATGATGCGTGCTGCTGCCGGGCTCGGGTGTGGTTGATTCTTGCACCGGTTGTACTTGCCCGGTAGTCCTTTCTTCCCATATTTTTAAAAGCTTTAGCGCGTTCCATAGTTTGTTATTAAAACTTCTTCCCTGGTCGCAGCTGCTCTCATCGAACAGGAGGTCGTTGCCGGCGGGCGCAGAGATAAGGATACCAAAACGCACTGCATCTGCACCAAACTTTTGAATTAGTTCCAGCAAGTCGGGTGAGTTGCCCAGGCTTTTGCTCATTTTACGTCCTTGCTTGTCGCGCACCATGCCCGTAAAGTAAACATGCCTGAAAGGCTTTTCGTTTTGATACGTTTCACCGGCCATGATCATGCGCGCTACCCAGAAGAAAATGATGTCCTGACCCGTAACTACTACGGAGGTAGGGTAATAGTAATTGATATCAGGGTTGCCAGGATTGGAAATACCTTTAAAAACTTCCATTGGCCAAAGCCAGGAAGAGAACCAGGTATCAAGCACATCTTCATCCTGTTGAGCCCAGCCTCCGTCCTGATCTATCGAAGAACCGCCCGTTTTATCCTCGTATTCCTTTTTTGCCTGTTCTTCAGTTTCAGCCACATACACGTTCCCGGCTTGGTCGTACCAGGCGGGTATTCTTTGTCCCCACCATAATTGCCTGCTGATGCACCAGTCTTTTACTCCTTCCAGCCAGTATTTGTAGGTTGCCAGGAAGCGTTCTTCCGGGTGAATTTTTATATCCCCTGCCAGTACGGGTTCGAGTGCTTTGT
>JBGTIL010000244.1:0-3672 GCA_041745695.1 Chitinophagaceae bacterium
AGATTCGGTATAAAGTGCCCTGCTGCTGTCCTGCTCGTCGTAGGCAAAGCGGAAAGAAAGTTTTCTTGTGATGTCAGCAACATTCTGATCAAACAAAATTTTGCCTTCATCAATCACGGTAATACGGTCTATCAGGTTTTCCAGGTCTTTCACCTGGTGGGTGCTGATGATGATACACCGTTCATCATCCAGGGCTTCAGCGAGAACTTTACGAAACTGGCTTTTGCTCATGATGTCTAACCCGTTGGTCGGCTCATCCATTAGTAATAACCGGGCATTGGTGGCGAGGGCAAAAGAAATAAGTACTTTTTTCTTCTGACCATAACTCATGTTCTGCAGCGTACTGTCGGCAGGGATCTGGAAGATGGAAGTGTACTCCTGGAACTTCTCCCTGTTGAACGCCTTGTAAAAAGGTGCCTGGTGCACCAGAAATTGGGAGATACTGATATCGGGCAGGTAAAATTCTTCCGGGACTAAAAACACATCCGCCAAAAACTGCGGCTCTCGCTCATGCGGCGTTTGCCCATTCACCGTAATGCTCCCGGCACCGGGTAATAAAAGACCGGCAATATTTCGCAGCAGTGTCGACTTTCCTGTTCCGTTTTTTCCCAGCAGTCCGTATACATGACCTCCTCCAAACTGCAAATTGAGCTTCTCGAACAGCGGCTTCTTTTTATAACTAAAACAAAGATTTTCTATGGCGACCATAAGGAGTGATTTAGTGTACTACTTAATTAGTACACTACGAATATAAGCCGCATGTTTTTTAAAAACAAAATATTTTTAAAATTATTTCCTGTTCGCGACTAAAAAAGAGCGCCCGTTATAAAGCCGTATTTTGCAGCGCAAAATCTGGGTCGGGCGCCTCCAGCGGTTCGGCTCTGTCAGCACAAAGACGTTCGACAACGCAGTCACGAAAAACAGGACGAGAGAGTTATGAGCAATGATCTGAGAAAGAGGGAAGCATTGGAATACCATTCTAAAGGAAAGCCCGGTAAGATAGAAGTTGTTCCCACAAAAGAAGCAAAAACGCAGAGAGACCTCTCCCTGGCCTACTCCCCGGGAGTGGCAGAGCCCTGTAAAGAAATAGCAGCCCACAAAGAAGATGTTTATAAATACACTGCAAAAGGAAACCTGGTAGGCGTTATTTCCAACGGTACTGCGGTGCTGGGCCTGGGCGATATTGGCCCGGAAGCAAGCAAGCCCGTAATGGAGGGCAAGGGCGTTCTGTTCAAGATATTTGCCGACATAGACGTATTTGATATTGAAATAGCAGAAAAAGACCCGGAAAAATTTGTGCAGATCGTTAAGGCACTCGAACCAACCTTCGGGGCCATCAATCTTGAAGACATCAAGGCGCCTGAATGTTTCTACATTGAGCAGGCCCTGCGCGCCCAGTTAAGTATCCCCGTGATGCACGACGATCAGCATGGCACGGCTATCATCAGTTCTGCAGCGCTGATCAACGCATTGCTCATACAAAAAAAGAAACTGGACAAGGTACGCTTCGTGGTAAATGGAGCCGGTGCTGCTGCCATGGCCTGCATCCAGCTATATGTAGCCCTTGGCGCAAAACCAGAAAACTTTTGTGTGTTCGACATCAAAGGTCCGCTTCACCGCGAGCGCAACGACCTGGAAGAATTCAAAATTCGCTTTGCTAATGCGAAGCCCGACAGCTCTTTGGAAAAAGCAATGAAAGGAGCCGACGTGTTCCTTGGATTGAGTGTCGGCAATGTAGTGAGCGCCGATATGATCCGGAGCATGGCCAAAAACCCGATCGTTTTTGCGATGGCAAACCCTGATCCCGAAATCAGCTGGTCAGAGGCCTCTGCCACCCGCAACGACCTGATCATGGCTACCGGGCGTACAGATTTCCCGAACCAGGTAAACAACGTGCTGGGATTTCCTTACATCTTTCGTGGAGCCCTGGATGTGCGTGCCACCCAGATCAATGAAGCAATGAAACTCGCGGCTGTACATGCCCTGGCTGCCCTTGCCCAGTCGCCGGTACCCGATATTGTAAACCTTGCCTATAACACCAAAACCATCACATTCGGTAAAGAATACATCATTCCAAAACTCCTCGACCCAAGGCTGCTCGCCACAGTTGCCCCGGCTGTAGCAAGAGCCGCCATGGAAAGTGGTGTAGCCCTGCAGCCGATCACCGATTGGGAGGGATATGCCAATGACCTGAACCGCCGCCTTGGTTTGGATAACCAGGTTATTAGAGCGCTGGGAAGTAAGGCACGGCGGGGTCCTAAAAGAATCGTTTTTGCGGAAGCAGAGAATACGAAGATCCTCAAAGCTGCCCAGATCGTTATGGATGATGGAATCGGTTACCCCATCCTGTTAGGCGATGAAGCGCGCATCAGGGCAATTGCTGCCAGCAACGGTATAGACCTAGAAGGCATTCCGATTTTCAATCCCCGCAGCGATGAAATGGAAGAACGCAGAAATGTTTATGCTGAACTGTTTTTTCAGAAACGACACCGCAAAGGATTCAATTTTTACGAGTCGAAAAAGATCATGAAAGACCGTAATTATTTTGGGTGCATGATGGTAGAAACGGGTGAAAGCGATGCCATGATCTCAGGTCTTTCGAAAAATTATCCCGATACCATCCGCCCTGCCATCCAATGCATTGGCATGGAGGAGGGCGTGAACCGCATTGCAGGAATGTACCTGATGCTCACCAAAAGAGGTCCCCTGTTTTTGGCAGATACCACCGTAAATGTGCAGCCAACGGCTGAGCAATTAGCTGAGATCACACTATTGGTAGCAAAGGAGGTCAGACACTTTAATATTACACCACGTGTGGCAATGCTGAGCTATTCCAACTTTGGAAGCTCCGACACCGGTGAAGCCAAACTGGTAGCCGAAGCCCGAAGATTAGCAAAGCTAAAGATGCCCGACTTGATCATCGATGGCGAAATGCAGGTAAGCCTGGCTTTCAATAATGACCTGTTGAAAGAAAATTATCCCTTCAGCGAGTTGGTGGATAAGGATGTAAACACCCTGATCTTTCCGAACCTGTCTGCAGGCAACGTTGCTTACAATTTATTGAAAGAGGTGGGATCCGCCGATGCCATTGGCCCAATTTTACTAGGTTTGCAAAAGCCCGTACATATTTTGCAATTAGGAAGCTCTGTACGTAATATTGTAAACATGGCTATGATAGCCGTGGTAGACGCCCAGATTAAGAAAGGGGTAGCTATTGATGAAATGGTGCGCAAGTCTCCCTGGTGGAAACGGCTCAAACGCAATTCGGATTAAGCCCAGCAGTTATGATGAAAAAATTTTTAACGGATGTAGGTAAGTTTTCCCTCATGCTGAAAGGCATGTTTTCCAAACCCGAAAACTGGAAAATGTACTGGAAAGAATTCATGCACCAGTGTTCTGAAATAGGCATCGGTGCCCTTGGGATTGTGGTGATCATTTCTTTCTTCATAGGAGCGGTTTCTACCGTGCAAACTGCCTACCAACTGGTAAGTCCGCTCATCCCTTTGTCAACCATATCACAGATCGTACGTGATACCGTCATACTCGAATTCGCACCAACACTTTGCTCTATTGTATTAGCAGGCGTGATAGGAAGCAAGATCGCAGGTGAGCTGGGCAACATGCGTGTATCAGAGCAAATAGACGCGCTCGAGATCATGGGAATTAATACAA
>JBGTIL010000245.1:0-1519 GCA_041745695.1 Chitinophagaceae bacterium
GATAATATTCCTGTTAGAGGATCGATACTGGCTTATTATGCTTTTTTCCCATCTACTGGTTATACTTCAACTATTGATGCGGGCAACCATGTTGTTCTTATAAAAGATACATTGGCAACCTCTACCCAAAATGCGATATCCTTTACATCGGCCTTCGATGCCGGGAAAAATTATACTTTATTTACCTATGACACTGTCAACAAAGTAAAGTACAAGTTGGTGACCGATATGATAGAAATTCCATCGGATACTTCTGCAAGGCTCAGGTTTGCCAATCTTATTTATTCGTCGACCCCGCTTCCAAATATAGATTTGTATTCAGTAAGAAAAGGCTCCAATATTTTTACAAACATCGCTCTCGCCCAGATTACAGATTTTATCCCCTATGCATCTGCATCCACGGATACGCTATATGTAAGTGCAACAGGCACTGCAACCAATCTTACGCCGTTGTTTACGATCAGGACCACGGAAAATAGAAGTTATACCGTGGTTTACAGAGACAGGTACGGAACTACAACTCCGTCAACGGCGCCGTTATTACGATCACTTACTTCTTTTGCCAGCTATTAATTTTTATGATTAAACCAATTAACCAAAAAACAAATAGCATAAAATAATAGCAGTTATTATTCCAACAAGATCGGCTAGTAGCATTGCTCCGATGGCGTAACGTGTGTTCTTAATTGAAACAGCGCCGCAGTAAACAGCGATCACGTAAAAGGTTGTATCAGATGAGCCTTGCAAAATGGATGACAATCGTCCTGCAAAAGAATCTGCTCCAAATGTCTTCATAGTATCCAGCATCATACCTCTTGCACCGCTTCCACTTAAGGGCTTTATTAATGCAGTGGGTAAACCGTCTACAAAACGCGTATCGGTTCCCAAGGCGGCAAATAAAGATTTCACGCCCACAATGATTGCATCAAAAGTACCACTGGTACGCAACATACTGATCGCAACAAGCATTCCGACTATATAAGGAATAATACGCACAGCTGTTTCAAATCCCCCTTTGGCACCTTCAACAAAAGCATCAAACACATCTATTTTTTTATAAAGACCACCCAAAACGATCAAAACAAACAGCGTAAGAATAATCCCATTGCTAAACACCCCGGCGAAGGTTTGGGCATGACTGGCATCAAGACTCACCACATATAAAACAAGAAGCGTTATCAGGGCTGAGATGCCACCTACCCATGCCAGTATCACCGGATGAAAAACATTGATCCTTTGTTTCAACGACACGATGAACATCGCCGCCATCGTTGCAGCAAACGTTGCGATCATACAAGGAATAAAAATATCAGTGGGATTTTCAGCTCCCAAACCGGTTCTGTAGGCAATGATGGTAACGGGTATTAAGGTTAGTCCTGATGCATGCAGGGCCAGGAACATAATCTGTGGATTCGAAGCCACAGCCTTGTTAGGATTCAACTCCTGCAAACTTTCCATTGCCCTCAAGCCAAAGGGTGTTGCTGCGTTATCCAGATTTAATAAATTGGCCGAAAAATTC
>JBGTIL010000246.1:0-9254 GCA_041745695.1 Chitinophagaceae bacterium
TCACCACCCTGATATTGGTTCGGTAGCGGGGATCTGCGCAGGCGTAACAATCACGCACCCAGATCTCTGGTTGATCGTTCAGGTATGCCATGATTTGCGCGTGGATGACGTTGAAAAGTTTTTCTTCAATGGGTATATTGAACTCGTTCCAGAATACGCTGGATGCGGTGGTTTCGTCTCGAACGGTGAATTTATCTTTTGGAGAACGCCCGGTGAATTCGCCTGTCCTGATAGAAAGCGCACCGGTGTCGGTGAGTGTTCCCTCGCCTAAACGGAGGGTGTCCTGGATCAATTCATCGGGGGTAGATTGGTAGTGGATAGTTTCGGTTCGCCTCAATCCAATGTTTACAAGTTTCTCCGGGGAGAAAGAAATGGTAGGTACTGACATACAAGCAATCGTTTATTTAGAGGGTAAAGGTAGGCCAGCATTATCAAATTGTTAAGTCCCCGGGCTCCGGAGCCCAAAGACCGTTGGGCTACCCAGCCGCGCCCTTCCGTTGGCTTCTAACGGTACCGCTCAAACGGCCAAAGGCTAAATCTCTGCCGATTTAACCAGCTCAAAATGACTTCACCCCACTGTCAAATGGTTTTTTCCCCTGAATTAGTCTATCGTGGCTACCTAACTTGAACATAATTGACGATCTCATGCTGGTAAAAACTTATGGAAGTGCTGTTTACGGCGTAGAAGCCATCACAATAACTGTGGAAGTGAACTGGATGGAAACCGGGAAGGACTGCATTATTGTGGGCTTACCGGACAATGCTGTGAAAGAGAGCCTGCAAAGAGTGGAGAGCGCAGTGAAAACCAACCACTATACTATGCCCCGCACAAGGATTGTGGTGAACATGGCGCCTGCCGATATAAAAAAGAGTGGAACCGCCTTCGACCTCCCCATTATTATTGGACTGCTGGCAGCTTCAGAGCAGATGAAGAATAAAGAGGCGCTCGACAAATACGTGATCATGGGTGAGTTGAGTTTAGATGGCACCGTGCGGTCTATCAAAGGAGCTTTGCCTATCGCTATACAAGCGCGGAAGGAAGGATATAAAGGGCTCTTCGTACCCCTGGCCAATGCACGCGAAGCAGGTATGGTAAATAACCTGAACGTGTACGGTGTAAGTCACATTAAAGACGTGATACAGTTTTTTGAAAACGGCGAGACGGGACTCGTGCCAGTAAAAATCGACACCCGCGACGAATTCTTTCACTCTCAGTATGATTTTGAGGCAGACTTTTCTGATGTCAAGGGGCAGGAAAATATTAAAAGGGCACTGGAGATAGCTGCAGCGGGCGGCCATAACGCAATACTGATAGGGCCGCCGGAAGCAGGCAAAACGATGCTGGCCAAGCGGCTTCCAACCATATTGCCGCCACTCAGTTTGCAGGAGGCTCTGGAAACAACGAAAATACATTCGGTAGCAGGCAAGCTTCCGGAGGGTGCCACCCTTGTATCCAAAAGGCCCTTTCGTAGTCCGCATCATACGGTTTCAGATGTAGCGCTTGTTGGCGGAGGCAGCACACCGCAGCCGGGAGAGATTTCGCTGGCACACAATGGAGTTTTGTTCCTGGACGAATTGCCGGAGTTCAAACGAACTGTGCTGGAAGTAATGCGTCAGCCGATGGAAGAAAGGAGGGTTACTATTTCACGGGCAAAAGTATCTCTTGATTTCCCTTCCAGCTTTATGTTGATCGCTTCCATGAATCCTTGTCCCTGCGGATACTACAACCATCCTGACCGCGAATGTACCTGTCCGCCTGGTGGCGTTCAAAAATATTTGAATAAGATATCGGGTCCGCTCCTCGACAGGATCGACCTGCACGTGGAGGTAACACCTGTTGCATTCAGTGAACTATCAGGAAGCCAGAAGGGCGAGCCATCGGCTGCCATCCGCGAGCGGGTGATAGACGCCAGAGAGCTGCAGTCGCAGCGATACAAAGATTGTCCGGATGTGTACGCGAATGCACAAATGAGTTCGAAAATGCTGAAGGAGATCTGTGTTATCAGCACACCCGGACAGAACCTTCTGAAAGCCGCTATGCAAAAACTTAATCTGTCTGCCCGTGCCTACGACAGGATACTTAAAGTGTCCCGCACGGTTGCCGATCTGTCACAGAGCAACGACATTCGTATAGAACATCTGGCAGAAGCGATACAGTACCGAAGCCTCGATCGTGAAGGTTGGGCAGGTTAGGCAACATGGCGCTATTTATGAGAGGTTACTACTTTCTCTCATTTTAAGAATAAGTTCGCTACATGAAAATACTACTGCAGTACCTGAAACCTTATAAACTGCTTGTTGCACTAGTTCTGGTACTTGCCGCCATCAATATTGGCTTCTCCCTCATGGACCCAATCATCTTTGGAAAGCTGGTAGACCTGGCTAACTTCCAGGAAGACCGCCCATTTAACTGGAACGATTTCCTTTATATTAATACTTCGGTGCCCGATAAAAAAGGCGTGTCCGAAAAACTATATGGTGTTGTATGGCTCCTGCTTGCTTCTATTTCAGTAGCCATGATCAGCCGTATCGCAAAGAATTTTCAGGATTATTTTTTGAGCGTGATCGTGCAAAAATTTGGTGCGAAGGTTTTTACCGATGGCCTGCAACATGCCATGAAACTACCGTACCATGAGTTTGAGGACCAGCGCAGTGGTGAAACGTTGAGTATTTTGCAGAAGGTTCGGTCAGATACAGAAAGGTTCATGAGCAATTTTGTAAACATCCTGTTTACTGTGCTGGTGGGCATCATCATCGTTGCCATTTTCGCCTTTCGCATTCATTGGTCTTTACCGATAATCTATTTTGGTGGCGTTGCCATCCTGATGTTCATTTCTAACTGGCTAAGCAAAAAAATTAAATCGATACAAAAAGCAATCGTTTCTCAAACTACCTCGTTGGCTGGAAGCACCACAGAAAGCTTGCGCAACATTGAACTGGTAAAAAGCCTGGGCTTAACCGAGCAGGAAGTAGGGCGATTGAATAAGAACACCTATAAAATATTAGGACTGGAGTTAACAAAGGTCAAGCGCATAAGAAGTATCGGTTTTGTGCAGGGAACCTTTGTAAACACACTGCGGCAGTTGATACTGTTCATGCTGATGTGGCTCATCTTCGGTGGCCGCATGGATGCCGGCGACCTGGTGACTATGCAGATTTACTCCTTTTTTATTTTTGGTCCACTGCAGGAAATAGGAAATATTATTCTGAGTTACCGCGAAGCCGAAGCTTCACTGAATAATTTTAAAACCCTCATGCAAAAGCCACCCGAGCCAAAAGCAGTGAATCCGCAACACCTCGGACATATCGATAAACTATCATTCAATAAGGTTGCTTTTAAACACCAAACGGCCATGCACAAGGCAATAGACAATATCAGTTTCGAAGTGCGCAAGGGAGAAACGATTGCTTTTGTGGGACCTTCAGGTTCGGGCAAAACCACGCTGATGAAACTGCTCGTTGGTTTGTACCGGCCAAACGAGGGCAATGTGTTTTATAATGGTATTGATGAGAACAACATCGATTTTGAAGACCTCCGCAACCAGATAGGATTTGTTACACAGGACACACAATTGTTCTCGGGTACCATCAAGGAAAATCTGATGTTCGTTGCGCCTGCCGCCAGGGATGAAGACCTCCAGGATGCACTAACAAAAGCTTCCTGTCAGAACCTGCTTGCCCGCACTGATAAGGGTCTGGATACCATGATTGGAGAGGGAGGATTAAAATTGTCTGGAGGGGAAAAGCAGAGGCTGAGCATAGCCCGGGCTTTGTTGCGCAAACCCAAACTGCTGATGTTCGACGAAGCTACTTCGGCACTTGATTCGATCACGGAGGAAGAGATCAACAAGACCATCCGCCTGGTGTCGTCTATGAACAATCAGATTACGATACTTATTGCGCACCGGCTGTCTACGATCATGCATGCCGATCGAATCTATGTTCTGGAAAAAGGAGTGATCATTGAAACCGGTACCCACGATAACCTGATCAGTGAAAAAGGCTTGTACTATGCTATGTGGAGACAGCAGATCGGCGAGCGCAAAACCGCGACAGCGCCTGCGGTAACTGTTTAAGTCTGTCTCTAAAGTAAGGCCCTGCGTTTTTTTATAAGGATTAGCCCCGGCACCCATCAATTTATTTCTGTATCGGGAGTTTTTTTACGAATGGAGTAAGAGAAGGGCACGTTGATTTTGACAGAAAGATTCCGCCCTGTATTAAATACTCCCTGGCGTCCGGTAGTAGTATTTACCGAAGCATATTTCAGTCGGCTAAGGTGATTCTGGTAAGCCACATTGGTGAGGTTATTAACGGCGACATGAATATTGATTGCCGCTTTATCTCTCCGAAAAATATCTGTACCGATGCCTGTGTTCAGAAGCGTGTAGCCCTTCGTATCTGTTTCAGTGTTGTACCCAGAAAAAGAGTTGTTCTGGTCAAATGTTTTATCCAGTTCCAGTAACACATAAAAATTCCGCGCAGCTCCAAATCCGTTCTTCACACTTGCTTTTACTTCGCCAAGATATCTGGCTGCAGGCATAAGCGGCAGGTTATCGCTGCCATCAATTGCCGAAAAAAACCGGCCCCTCACCACTGAAAAGGTATTATTAATATGCAGCCAGTCTAAGGGGTGTGGATGAATATCTATCGACGTTTCAAAACCAGTTAGCCGCGCTCCCGTTTGATTGTACTCGAACGCCTGGAGTTCTTCACCTCCGAGGTTTACAAGGGAATCGCCACCGAATCGGCTCTCTAAGCGGCGGTAGAAAATAAAGTCGTTAATCCGATTGTGAAAGGCACTCAATGCCAAGCTTATATGCTCATAGTCCAGTTCAGCCCCGAGGTCGAACTGCAGGCTTTTTTCAGACGTGAGCGCCAACGCGCCGTACTCATACCGGTTGGTGCCTTCGTGCGCGCCGTTAGACGCCAACTCTGAAAGCGTGGGTGACCGGAAGCCGCGGGCAATGTTGGCCTTGAAAGTAAGCGAGGATGCAGGTTGATAACTGATGCCTGCACTACCCGAAACGTTTGCGAAAGATTTTTGGAATGATGCGAATTTAAGATCTGCGCCTTCTTTCAATTCCACTGCGTCGATGCGTCGATGATCGTAACGAATGCCACCACTGACAGAGGCTTTCGAAAAAACCTTTTGCACAAATACAAATCCGCCCGCATCAAAAAGGTCGTACTCGGGAATAATTGTTTCTACCCCCCTGTTTTTATTTTGCTGATACATACCGCTCACTCCTATCGTAGTCTCCAGGTCAATTATCTCAGGAAGGCGCCATTGAAGATTGTAGCTACCTGTTTTCAAATCAAAGAACAGACTGTTTTCATCAGGATCTTCCGCGTTTCCAAATTCTTTACGCAGGTTGTTTTGAAAGCCCAGGTTGACTTTGAGCCGCGAGCGGCCTAACCTGAAACTATTGTCGCTCATCACCTTGTAGTGCTGCACATTTTGCATAGGTATCATCAAGCGGCGGGAGTGAAGTTCGCTACGCGTGGCAAGTCGTTCCAACGGCAGGCCTGCGTTTACCAGGAAGCCTCCTGTTGTTGAATCCCGTTCGCCCTCAACCAGGCCAATGTTTTGGTTGAAGGAACTAACGATAAGGTGGGTAAAACCCCAACTCTTATTCAAACCGACATAACCTCCAAAATTTTTTTCGTTGAAGCGGGAATTCAATACTTTGCCATCAAACCGATTCTGATAGTCGCCTGCCGATTTAAAGCTTGCGTAGGTGTTCCAGTTAAACCCGTTTGTTGCGCCCTGGATGTTTGCATTCAACCCCAGTTGTCCATTGTTGGTACCATACCCGGTAAACACATTTCCTTTTACCGTTCCATCCGGTGCCGGCACATTGGTGATAAAATGAATAACGCCTGCCAGCGCATCGCTGCCATACATAATGGAGGAGGGTCCTTTTAAAATTTCTACACGGGTAACACTTGCCTCGTCTATCTCGATGCCATGTTCATCGCCCCATTGCTGTCCTTCCTGCCGAACACCGTCGTTAATTACTACCACCCTGTTGTAACCGAGACCGCGAATGACAGGCTTTGATATGGCTGGCCCGGTGCTGATCTGTGAAATGCCTGCCTGATGCGTAAGTGCATCTATGATATTAGTAGAAGCAGTTTGCAGCAACTGCGTTTTTCGCATAAGCGTAACCGGTGTAGGTAAATTTCTAGTGCTGGTTGCCGAAGAAACACCGGTTACAGTAACGCCCTTATTTTCGACAATGGATGGTTTAAGACTGAAGTTTTTTTCTGCACTGCCATTCACGTCAACGTGGGTCACAATGGTAGTGTACCCTGTATGAGACACTTCGATAAGGTGATGGCCGAGTGGAACATTGCGGAGGGTGAACTTCCCGGAACTATCTGCCAGTGCACCAATCCTGGCATCTGAAAAATGCACCGATGCTCCGGGGAGCGGAGATCCGGATGTTACATCACTTACAACTCCCGTTAGCACGATACTACTTCGTGTTTGCGCACCGCTCTTAAAAAAGGTTAAAACAGCAGCTAAAAGGAGGAACCGGTATCTCATAGGTTTGCTTCTAGCGGCAAAAATATTCTTTGCCCGCAGCAATTGAAATAAATATTTCGTATTTCTCTGTCAATCCTTATCACCCTCCACGGGCAGTAACGTCTTGCTTTTTTACAAAAGATGCGCATCTCAGAGGTAAGGCGTGGCAGGCTCGAAATATGTTGTGGCTAACGGAAGCATGGATTGGAAATTGAATCTCAGTCATTTGCCAGGGGCTCCAGCTGACGTACAATATTTTGCCATTCCTGGTGAGTGTCTGGCTTGATGAGATACAATGCGGCCCCCAAACGGTTACAAACTTCCTTATCCATTTTATTGGCAGAAGTGGTAACTATCGCTACGGGTATGTGTTTGAAAAGGGGGTCTGACTTTAGGTACTGAAGCGTTTGCCTGCCATCCATTTCGGGCATATTAAGATCGAGTACAATCAATTGGGGTAGAACGGCCACTGCTTTCTGCAGATAGTTTACTACCTGGCGGCCATTTTCCACGAAATTTATTTTCAGCGCACAGTCGAGGGTATCGCAGGCATCGCTCACCCAGGTTCTGTCATCAATATCATCATCCGCGTAAAGGATCACTTTTTTTTGATTCACGTGTGTTTACTTATTTTAGGTCACGAGCACAGGGAGCACTGACGCACTAGTATTTAAAGATGTACGGAGGATTCTGTCAAAAGGTTTAAAATGGGCGGAAGAAATAGGGGCGATGCCTACATAGAGTTTGATTGAGTATAATTAGTTGCAAGGCAAATTACAAAAATTTAAAGCCATGCCATAGGATGGAATCCAGTTTAGTCAGCGTTGCGAATGCTGCAAGTTTTGCCTCTAAGGATGATGTTGAACGAAGATTTGATTAGTCGAAACGTTCCAATATCCCTGCAATACCCTGTCCACCGCCAACGCAGGCAGTCACCATGCCATACTTACTGTTGGTTCTTTTTAGATCGTTTAAAATTTGAATGGTCAGTTTTGCGCCGGTGCAGCCAAGTGGATGACCGAGTGCAATGGCTCCACCGTTGATATTCACGCGTTCAGGATCCAAACCTGCCTGCTGAATTACAGCTATAGCCTGGGAAGCAAATGCTTCATTAAGTTCTATGAGGTCAACATTTCCCAGGTTCATCCCAGCCTGACTCAGCGCCTTTGGAATGGCAGCCACAGGTCCGATACCCATAACCCGCGGATGCACACCTGCAGACGCACAAGCTACCAGGCGACCAATCGGTTTAAGTCCCAATTTATTTACCAGCCTGTCACTCATCACCAGTACAAAAGCAGCACCATCACTTGTTTGAGAAGAGTTGCCAGCTGTCACTACTCCATTGGCTGCAAACGCGGGCTTCAGGCGGGAAAGCACCTCCAGGGAAGTATCCGCTCTGGGTCCCTCATCGGTATCTACCACGTAAGTACGTTTCTGTTTCTTTCCTTTTGGATCGAGGTAAATCTCTTCCACATTAATAGGCAGTACGCCTTCCTTGAGTGCCCCGGATTTTATGGCAGCAAGCGCTTTTTGGTGTGACGCAAGCGAGAATTCGTCTTGCGCCTCCCGGCTCACATTATAGTCTTTAGCTACTGCTTCTGCAGTTAGCCCCATGCTTAAATAATAATCGGGATCGTCTTTCGCAATGGAATAGGCAGGCACTGTTTTCCATCCCGCCGTAGGAACCATACTCATACTCTCGGTTCCGCCCGCAACAATACAGTCCGCCATACCCATACGTATCTTGGCGCTGGCAATGGCAATAGTTTCTAAGCCTGAAGCGCAATAGCGGTTGACCGTCATGCCAGGAACGTCGTAACCAATAGCCCTTGCTGCAATGATGCGGCCAACCTGCAATCCCTGTTCTGCCTCCGGTACCGCATTACCCACAATAACGTCGTCTACCAAAGACTTGTCTAACTGGGGTACAGAAGCCAGGAGTTCCTTAATTACTTCAATCGCCAGATCGTCGGGCCGGAAGAAACGAAATCCACCCCGTTTCGCCTTTCCTACCGCAGTTCTATACCCTGCCACTATATAGGCTTCCTGCATAATTAAATTTATATAAAGTTACAGCAAATGAAAATAGTTGTTGCCGCAACTACCGGGAAAACCTTGGCCTCGCTGCCTGGTTTGCAATTCCCGCGAACCTGTCCTGCGGCCTACACTATTAGCTACATACATATCTTCGCGAAATGTACCGCATTGTACGTGGACTCTTTTTTTTACTTGATGCAGAAAAAGCTCATTACCGGGCAATGGACCTTTTCAAACTGCTCTGCTCGGTTCCTTTTATCCACTACTTTATTCGCAAGCTGTTTTACATTAACGATAGTCAGAATGCCACGGAACTGTTTGGATTGACCTTTAGAAACCAGGTAGGGTTGGCTGCAGGTTTCGATAAAAATGCGCTCTACCTCAGAGAATTGGAAACGCTTGGGTTTGGCTTTATAGAAATAGGAACCGTTACGCCCGAACCCCAGGGAGGCAATGAAAAGCCGCGACTTTTTCGCCTTCCCGAAGATCAGGCGCTGATAAACAGGATGGGTTTCAACAACGATGGTGTGGCAGTAGTAGCGGAAAGACTAAAAGCCTGGGGGTTAAAAAGGACCAGCTCGCCAGCAGCGAAGCGCAGACTACTGATTGGCGGCAATATTGGTAAAAACAAAACGACTCCCAATGACCAGGCGTTTAAAGATTACGAAATCTGCTTTCGTGCACT
>JBGTIL010000247.1:0-7240 GCA_041745695.1 Chitinophagaceae bacterium
ATAACCCTTGTAAAAGCCACAACAATTCTCAAGCTCAGCCCCTTGCTCCTACTGGTTGCCTGGGGACTTACCCAGGTTGACACAACAAATGTTACCTGGACAACAACCCCGCCCGTAGCCGACCTCGGCAAGGTCTCACTCATTCTTTTCTTCGCCTTCCAGGGAGCCGAGAACAGCCTGAGTGTAAGTGGAGAAGTGATCAATCCCCGAAAAACGATCCCGAGGAGTATCCTTCTCAGTATGATAGTAATTTTGCTTTTATACCTTGGTATCCAGGTGGTGGCCCAGGGAATCTTAGGAAATTCGCTGGCAACTTTTAAGAGTGCCCCGCTGGCAGAAGTAGCTAAAAATCTGATGGGACCTTTTGGAGTAACCATCATGCTCCTGGGTGCCGCCATTTCTATGTTTGGCTACCTCAGTAGCGACATACTCAATATGCCCCGCGTTCTGTTTCGTTCAGCGAAAGATGGGGTGATACCTGTAAAAGGGCTAGCGAAAATTCACCACCAGCATGCCACTCCATATGTTTCGATCATTGCATTTACGGTATTGGGCTGTATACTCTCTATTGCAGGCGGGTTTCGTCAGCTGGCTATTCTTTCCACTTCATCCGTATTACTGATCTATTTAGGCGTTGCGCTTGCCGTTATCAAGTTAAGGTTGAAACCTGCAGATTCACAACCCCACTTTACTATTCCGGGAGGTTATGTAGTTCCGCTGCTGTCAATTATCATCATCATCTGGTTGCTCACCAATCTTACAAGAAGAGAGGGACTGGGTATGCTCATCTTTATAGCTGTTTTGACCTGCATTTATTTCCTGCTGGCCTGGAGGAAACAAACGATGGTGCCGCAAGCCAACGAGCCACCGGGCACCACAAACGAAGCTTAAATATTTATCCTACGCAGCCTTACCACACCGGTACAGTATTGTAGTTACGCTCGAGCAGTATTGTTGATGCACGCACTAATGCAGGACGCTTTTGATCTGCGCCTATCAAAGTCAACCGAAAGGGCAACGGTTATAGCTCCCTTATCCAAATATTGCGAAAGCTTAGCGGCGCACTCGGGTCGCCATGGTCCTGCAATGAAATTGGACCCTTGCCATGATAACTATATTTAGGAAACCCTATGTAGGGCGTAGTGCCGCGGATAGCCGTGTTATTTTGAATAACAACACCATTGTGTATAACCGTTACGTGAGCAGGTAAAAACACCGAGCTGTCTTCTTTAAAACGAGGTGCTGTATAAACAACATCATAAACGTTCCATTCGCCAGGTGGGCGCATTACATTTTTCAATGGAGCAGTCTGTTTGTAAATGCTTCCAGCCTGTCCGTTCACATAGGTTTTGTTGTTGTAGTTGTCGAGTATCTGCAGCTCGTAAATTCCCTGCAAAAAAATACCACTGTTAGCTCTCGCCTGACCAGCACCGGAGATATTTGCCGGTACCGACCACTCAATGTGTAGCTGAAAGTCATTAAACTGTTGGATGGTACTGATATCTCCTGTACCTTTTTTAACTGTGAACACACCATTGTTCACCACCCACTCCGCAGCTTTACCCTGCTTGTTCTGCCACTTCGAAAGATCTTTTCCATCGAACAAAATGATAGCATCAGAAGGTGCACTGATAGCGGCATTGGGCGCAGCCTTACCGGGCGTAACTACTCTGGGAACCGGCTCATAAAACTCGGTCATCTCGGGTTTCATAGCCGCTGCTGGTGGAACCTGTGCCTGAGCTGCGAGCATTCCCACGGAAAATAAAGTAAATAGAAATGATTGCTTGGCTATACGATGTGTGTTCATCATGCTTGTTTTGTAATGCAACTTTTGTAATTATGGAAAGGTAATATTTTGTTGGAAAATGTAAACAACATCCTGCTGCTGTTCGCGAAACAAGGCAACCGGTGCAAGGGAAGCCGAAAAGAGCTTAAGCGTTCAGACCGTAATGTTTTAACTTCGTACGCGAAAAAAAGCCTGAAACTCTCTTTTGGCTTGTCCGATTTAGTGGCTAAGTACACATCACAATCTGTTTAAATATGTCGAACGAATCGGTCACCGACTGGGTTAAATTAGATTTTGAGCAAGCACGAACTAAACACCTTTTGTTTAAATCCAGGCTCCGCTCGATCCTATATGGTGCCGACGTGGCAGAAGCTCCTGTTGTGTCTCACGAAGAATGTACTCTGGGTAAATGGATCTACAACCATGCACTGGATACATATGCCTTCATTCCTGAAATGCAACAACTGGAGCAGGTACACAAGGAACTTCACTCTGTTGCAAGCAGGCTCGTAGGTTTTTATAAAGAAGGCAAGATTAACGAGGCCCGAAACGGGCTCGACCATATAGAAAAAATTGCCGAAGAACTGCTTACAAAGCTGGCTTCAGTAGAAATCAAAGTAAATGAAAGCCAGGCAGTACACCTCGAAGGTTCGTCTTACTCCGATTCGTTGGAAATCAACGCGGATGAATTGTCTGAATTACAATTCCTAAATGCGGATCTCGACCGGCGGATCAAAGAGCAATCACAGGAACTTTCCTATGCGCGGGAACGATTCGAATTGGTGGCAAAAGCTACCCATGATGCTATTTGGGACTGGAACCTGCTTAACGATGACATCTGGTGGAATGATGGCTTTAAAGAACTTTTTGGATATAAAGATGAAGAGATAGAACCCACTATAATTTCCTGGTACAGCAGGGTACATCCTGAAGACAAAGAACGGGTGGTAGGCAGTATCCATGAGGTCATAGACCATGGTGGTACAAACTGGTCATCGGAATATCGTTTCAAAAAAGTGAATGGCGACTATGCTTTCGTGTACGACCGGGGTTACGCTTTGCACGATGCCGAGGGAACACCTTACCGCATGCTGGGCTCCATGCAGGAAATAACCGAAAGAAAACAAGCCGAGCAAGCGATAAGAGAAAGAGAAACGCGTTTTCGGCAAATGGCCAACAGCCTTCCGATAGTTGTATGGACAGCTGCTGCGGATGGCACTCTTACCTATATCAGCGACCAATGGGAAGCAGACTACGGAAATAATATTAGGGACAGTCTTGAAAAAGGTTGGTCTTCATTTATCCACCCGGAAGATATGGCAACAGCTGTTGCGGAGTGGGAAACCGCCATTGAAACCGGAGCCCGCTACGAAACCGAATTTCGTGTGTGGCACAAAAGCGGCAGCTACCGGTGGGTGCTGGTGAGGGCTGTTCCCGCAACAGACGATAATGGAAACATTGAAAGGTGGTATGGCTCACACACCGATATCCATGATAAGAAAGCGGATGAGGAGTTGTTGGAAAGCCGGGTTAAAGAGCGAACGCTTGAACTGGAAATGAAGAACAATGAATTAGAACAGTTCATCTACGTGTCGCACCACGACCTGCAAGAGCCCCTTCGCAAAATGATAACATTCGGAGAAATGGTAAGGACTGATGCAGGGAACTCCATTACACCGGTGTCGCAAACCCGCCTGGATAAAGTAACGGGTGCAGCGAGAAGAATGAGTGCCGCACTAAGAGATGTGCTCGATCTTGCCTCATTGAATAAAGAGGAACAGTTTGCGAGAGTGGAGCTGGATGAAGTGTTAGGAGACGTACTCACAGAGCTTGAACTTGTAATCGCAGAAAAAGCCGCCTGCATTGTTTCGGATCCACTACCGGTCATTAATGGCGTTCGGCATCAGATTCATCAACTGCTTTACAACCTGCTTAATAACGCACTTAAGTTTTCATCTCCCGGGCAGGTTTCGCAGATCAGCATTTCCTCGGGTACGGCCACAGAGGCAGAAATAAAAACACATCCTGAGCTGCTTCCTTCAATTTCTTATCATAAACTAACGGTGAGGGACAACGGCATTGGCTTTGATCAGCTTTCGGCCAACAAGATATTTGTTATGTTCCAGCGTCTGCACAGCAAAGAGTCTTACCCGGGCACGGGTATCGGGTTGGCCCTGTGCAAAAAAGTGGTGCTGAATCATCGAGGCGCTATCAGTGCCGTAAGCAAGGCCGGGGAGGGAGCAACGTTCTCCATCCTGCTGCCCGCACAGAGGCAGGCTTAATAAGGTGACTACTAGTTGGCACAAGGGCGAAAGATAAACGGTCTACCGCCCTGCAACGCCTTGACACTGAGCGGCGCCGTTCCATTGGAACGAAGTACAATATGATCCTGGTCTACAGCTGAAGGAGCGTTGTGTCCTTCTGCTTCGTCGCCCTCGTCTGTCCGGTAAATCTGCACCTGGGGGTTGTGCGCACAATACCGGTCCAGCGTAGTTTTATCGGGGAGAAAAGTACCGCTGAACGATTTTCGTCCAGATTGAACGATCACAATTTCAGGATCTACCGCTTCAATGAATGGTATGGAACTGGAGGTCTCACTGCCGTGGTGACCTACCTTAAGCACGGTCGCCTTCAAACGATCCTGCTGGGTATCAAGTAGGATTTTTTCTACAAACCTGGCAGTTTGCGGGTCGTCGTCTCTGTCTTTTCCCTCCGCATCACCCATGAATAAAAAAGTATGCGCTCCATAGCCAATGCGCAGTACAATAGAAGCATTATTGATTTCCGTATTCCCGGTGCCCAGAACATTGCCGGGATCTCCATCCCAGGAATACAGGATATCAGCCTCTATTTCTTCACCCCAATTCAAGGTTCCAAATTCGGCCTTACCGAGGTGTACCATTTTTGCCCTTCCGGCAATCCCCGGTGCGCCTCGCATCGCTTTGAGAAATTTAGTGTAAGACGCGATCGTACTTGGGTAACCAGGGTCGTAGTAGTGCCTGACGCTAAAATGACGGGAGATAGTTTCAGCCCCGCTAAAGTGATCGATATGTGGATGCGAAATGATGAGTGCCTCAACATCGGCGCCGTGGTGGCCCTGGCTTTCCATGTAGGGCAGCAACGGATTGGAGGCATCGGCAGAATAGGGACCGCCATCAATAATGATCGAGTACCCTTCAAATATTCCGTTCCCATCTATTCCATCATCGTGTGTTTGAATCCATATGGCATCCCCCTGCCCTACGTCTACAAAATGAATGGTAAGAAAAGCATCCGGGGGGATTGCGGGACGATCTACATTGGCAGGAGGCTCAACTGGCTCTATAAATTTCTTTGCTACCCAGCCGCGCTGATCATTACCAAAACTGATCTCGTGCCAGAAGGGAACAGAACCCACCACGGTGATTGGAGTGCCGCGGGTAATACAGGCTATGGTTCTTGCTTCCGTTGAATGATCAACCCTCACATTTAAACAGGAAGTGACGGTACTCCGCAACCGGTAAGCAACATTTTGTGTTTGGGCAACCTGGAAGCCGGTGAGAAAAATGAAAACTACAAATAGCTTGCATTTGCCCCACCTGTTGCCTGGAGCATAAGAGGGCCTCCTGCCTGCACTGTGCCTGTAAAAGTGACCCGGTAATGACATGTCTGGACGTTCACTATTATTAAAACCAATACTAATATAATTATTTTATGGCAGGGGGCGCACATTTATAAAGCGTGAATTCAACAAGCCGGGCGCAGCTTTCCTTCCGCTTTACAAGATATAATATGAGTAATGATGCATCATTCCGGCTGCTACAAAGGTTGTCATTGACTACAGGTGCATCGAATTCAGAAAAAGCTTATCTCGAAAATTTTGAAGCGCACATCATAACGCAAAATGTTTTTCAGCAGTTCCCTTATGGAATGATCTTCTTTCCCACTCTTCGCTCAAAATTATGTTGCCTGCACTTTGTTGTTCCCTTGTACTTCTTTACACGCTCCGCGGTTGTGAACCGGTAAGGTCGCAACATAAAATATCGCCGACAGTCGATTCTGTTTATTATAAACCCGTTGTTTTTAAAAAGGGCACGTGGGAGCATTTCTTACAAAACCTGCCGCGTTCAAAGTCGCAGGTGCTCGACTACCGCGGACAGGCAGTACCGGACCAGCACAAAGCTTTCGCAGTTATCCCTTTCGACGTAGGTACCAGAGACCTGCAGCAGTGCTCCGACGCCCTGATCCGCCTCCGCGCAGAATACCTTTTTTCTGTAAATCGCACCATTGACATCGCCTTTCACTTCACCAGCGGACACCTCTTTCGTTTTACGGATTACTGTGCCGGCGTTCGTCCACAGGTGATTGGGAGCAAGGTTAGATTTTCGAAAAGCATGCATGTAAAGGCCGCAACAAAAAGTTCACTTCGTAGTTATCTTGACATCGTTTACGCCTACGCGGGCACTGTCTCTCTTTGTTCGGAGTTGAAGCCAACTCCCACCTTCAGCGTCGGAACCGTAATTATTGTACCGGGGAGCCCCGGCCACTGTTCCATTATCATCAACGAAGCTCTTGCACCAGGCGGAGAAAAGTTTTTCACGCTCGCAGAAGGCTACAGTCCGGCGCAGTCGATATATGTTTTACGTAATACCAAAAACCCCACAATGGGTGCCTGGCAACCGTTGTGGGGAGGTAGTAGCATTGCAACAGCAAGCTATCTTTTTAAAAATTACAGGCTCCGCAGTTTTGAATAAAAGCGTGACCGGGGTTGATGCATTAAAGCTGTTTGATCTTGATGTCGCGGAACCAGGCTTCGGCGCCGTGGTCCTGTAGCACGATGTGACCTTTTTTTACGGTACCGTAAGTTGGCGTGTCTTTCCACTTACCTTTTGCTTTGTTGGCCTTCCATTCATCAGAACCCATTTCATAGTCGACGATTTTTTTGCCATTCAGCCAATGTTCCACCTTGCCGTTATTCACAACAATTCTCGAAGTGTTCCACTCTCCTACAGGTTTAACATCGGGGTCAACAGCAGGATTCATGGCGTAGTTGGCACCGGTTTGCTGCCAGTTCTCCAGCTTCGTTGGGAAGCCCTTGTCATCAGCAATCTGGTATTCCGGGCCCGTTAGATAAGCAGCTTTCTCTGCTTCGGAGGCGAGGTAAATGATACCGCTGTTACCTTTTGGTGCAATCTTCCACTCCAGCGAAAAATCGAAGTTTTCATACTGCTCTTTAGTGATGAGATCGGCGCGCATGTCGCTTTTGTCGTCAGTACTTCCCGCACAATGCAACACACCATCGTTAACGGTCCATGAAGCAATGCTTTTGTTCTGATAGCCCCGCCATGCATCCAGGCTCTTACCGTCAAACAGGGACACGTAGTCGCCGTCTTTGCCCTCGTTGTTCCCGGTATTCATTGCAGTTGTTTCAGATGAAGTGGCTGCAGAATCTGTGGTTGAAGAATTGGAACCTGC
>JBGTIL010000248.1:0-2558 GCA_041745695.1 Chitinophagaceae bacterium
AGGATTTTCCAACACCACTCCCCAGCTGTTCAGCAACCCAACTGCACGAATCGCTGATCTCTCCTTCGGAATCGGCAATGTACCGATGTCCTTTTCCGGACCTCCCGCGCCCGTTCGCAGGAGCACCACCTACGCCGCTGGCGTCAACTTCAAAAGAGCTCTGAGTAAGACTGTTTCCCTGGTCACCGGGTTAAATTACAGCCAGTATAGAACGCAACAACTTGTTGGCGCAGCCAGCTCCAACGATACTACTGTGCTTCTGGAGAATAATCAACGAGTGAAGGTAAACGGCTTCTACAGACCGGGAAGCTTGCAGAACATCAGAAATAATTACCACTACTTAGAGCTGCCCCTTGCCATGGAGATCAAACCAGTGGAGCAGTTGCCCCTGTACATTCAAACGGGCATCAGCATGGCTTATATGATCGGCTCCAACGCGCTGGTGTACCAGCCACAGAACCGGCTCTACTACAGGTCCCCTGCTGTTTACAATAAAGCCGGTGTGCACCTGAGAGGCGTACTTCAGTATGGTTTCACGCACCGCAAAAAAGTTGTTGTGTATACCGGCCCTTACATCCAATACAGTGTAACAAACCTCGAACGTAGTGGAAACAATAAAAACCGTTTACGTGCCTACGGCTTAACCACAGTGTTCTCTTTATAAAAAAAATGATGGGTGGCATGCCACGGTGCCGCTCAATTCCTTGTCAGGCAATCAAACAACAATTATGAGAAAGCAATTTTTAAATTTAATTCAGGCGGTGTGCGGAGTAGCTGTGTTGGCACTCGGCGGTTGTGTGAAGGATACAGCCACCCGCACCTATTCTTACACCATTCACGAACCTGTTTACAAAACAACAGCTGAAGTGCGGGCAAACATAAAGAGTAATACACCCGTTCCACTGCAAGCACCCGGCAAGCTGTATATCCGGGGTAACTATATATTTCTGAATGAGATAGACAAAGGCATCCACATCATCGACAACGGCGATCCCGCCAAACCAGTAAATGTTGCTTTTATTGACATACCTGGAAACCTGGACCTCGCGGTAAAAGACAATCTGCTGTACGCTGATCTTTATACAGATCTTGTAACAATCGATATTTCCAACCCGCTTAGTGCAAAAGTGGTGAAGGTTACTGACAACGTATTTCCTGACCGTGTATACAGCAATGGATTCCAACAGGACCCTACCAGGATCATAGCCCGGTGGATCCAAAGAGATACAACAGTTACACATAAGATTGACTTTAATAATCGGGGGAGAAGGGATTCACAAACATCGTTGCTGATGACGTTTTCCAGTTTAGATGCCAGCGGCTTGAAAGCAGGTTCGTCCTCGGCACCAATTGGTATCAGTGGTTCGATGGCACGTTTTACTATTGTCAACGACCGCTTGTACACTGTTGGAGAAAGAGAGTTAACTGTATTCAACATTTCAGCACCAGCGCCTTTCCAGGTAAGCAAGAAAACAGTAGGACAAAGCATTGAAACGATCTTTCCTTTTAAAAATAAATTGTTCATAGGCTCAGCCACCGGGATGTTTATATATGATATTTCCAATTCCTCAAACCCTAGTTTGCAGGGGCAATTCGCGCATGTGAGAAGCTGCGACCCTGTGATAGCAGATGATGTGAATGCTTACGTTACTTTACGTACAGGAAATAGGTGCAGGGGAACGATAAACGTTTTGGAGGTATTAGACATTACCACTTTGAGCAGTCCTCGCATGGTACAGTCGTACCCGATGACCAACCCGCAGGGGCTGTCGAAAGATGGCACTACCCTGTTCTTATGTGACGGAAAAGCAGGTCTGAAAATTTATAATGCCAGTGCACCCAACAACCTTATCCTGCTTAAAACGCTAACCGGTATTGAAACCTATGATGTAATTGCCTACAATGATGTTGCCCTCGTGGTGGCGAAAGACGGCTTGTACCAATATGATTACTCTAACCTGGAGAACATAAGATTGCTTAGTAAAATGGGGCTTGTAAAATAATCACCATGAAACCGACAATCTACTGCTGTCTCTTCCTGCTCCTTTCCGCGTTGCGCGGCGCTTCTCAAAAAACCAAAATTAAACCGGATGTCCGTTTTGCGTCTCTTACCCAGGCGGGCGTTATACTGGGCGATGCGGGAAATGGGCTCCAACTACAATCAATCAACGGCCTCAAGTGCTCCACCTGGTTTGCAGGGCTAGGTATCGGGCTCGATAATTATTTCTTTAGAAGCATACCGGTGTTCATAGACCTTCGTAAAAATCTATCGCAGAAACAACAGTCTCCATTTGTTTATGTAGACGGTGGGTACAACTTTCTATGGTCTTCGGAGAAAGACAAGAGACCTTCTCCAGGGGTGGTGCTATCAACAGACGGCGGCGGCTATTACGAGGCAGGATTAGGATACTTGCGGCCATTAGGTAAAGGCATCTCGTTGGCTTTTAGTGCCGGGTATGTTTATAAACAAAGTTCTCAAAAAGTGAATGCAATGCCCTGGTTGTCGGTATGGCCTCCGCCAAAACAAGCCATTGAAACGTACACCTATTCTTTAAGAC
>JBGTIL010000249.1:0-1881 GCA_041745695.1 Chitinophagaceae bacterium
ATTTTGCCCGGATGGCCCGTGAAGACTTTGGCCTGAACGGAATTGAATTTGTCAACACGCTATTTGAATCGCCTACCAAAACCTATCTGAAGACTCTGAAGCAAGCGGCTGCCACCCATGGCGTGACAATGGTACTGATTATGGTGGATGAAGAAGGCGATGGCTGTGCGCCAACGAAAGAAGGGCGGAAGGAGTTTGATTTGTTTCACCGAAAATGGGTGGATATTGCCCACTATCTTGGCTGCGGTGCCATTCGCACTAATTGCCGCGGACCAGAAGGTGTGAATGGCGAAGAGGCCCTGGATTGGGCAACAGAATCCTACCAGCTTTTGATTGATTATGCACGCCCTTCGGGTATTAAAATTCTGATTGAAAATCACGGCGGTGTATCCAACGATGCTCGCTGGATGCTTCGCCTCATTGAACGGCTGAACGATCCGCTGTTTGGTACGCTGCCCGACTGGCGGGAGCCCGGAACAACATTTGACCACATTGCCTATCTGCAGCAGATGGCGCCGTATGCTAAAGGTATGTCGTACCGCAATCAACCCACGGAGGAAGAAACAGCAAAGATGATCGGCATCTGCAAGGAGAGCGGTTACAAAGGCTGGTATGGTGTTGAGTCAACAGGCCGCAGTGAGGTGAAAAAGGGCATTGGGCTGCTGCGAAAATATCTTTGATCAAAAGACAGTGTTAAGATAAAAGCTGATTACGATACTACCCTTTTAAATAGCAGCATTCAATACTATTTTTCACCTGGAGGTTTTTAATCTTACAACGGTAGAAAAGTATTAACTTTTTGTCCATGAAAATCTTCTTTCTGGCTGTTATAGGCTCTCTTCTCTTTTCCTGTGCTTCAAGGCATACAAAGAACCCAACAACTATCAATCTCTTTGATGGAAAAACATTCAATGGCTGGCAGGGGGATACGATACATACCTGGAGAATCAAAAATGGTGCATTGGTTGGCGGTTCACTGACTGAAACTGTACCACACAACAATTTTATTGCCACTTTGCAAACATTTAAAAATTTTGATTTGCAACTTCAATTTAAACTAACAGGTAGCGGTTTTGTAAATGCAGGTGTTCAAGTACGCAGCCAGCGTTTAGCCAATCCTGATTATGAAATGGCAGGCTACCAGGCAGATCTGGGTGAAGGTTATTGGGGGAGCCTTTATGATGAATCACGCCGTAATAAAACATTAGCCCAGCCTGATTCTGTAACGGTAAATAAAATTCTTCGTGCCAATGACTGGAACGATTACCGGATCCGCTGTAATGGCAGGAAGATTCAGATTTGGCTCAATAACACACCGACTGTGGATTATGCAGAGAAGGACGAAACTATTGTACAATCAGGACTTATTGCCTTGCAAATTCATGGTGGTGGCAAAGCAGAAGTTGTGTATAGAAACCTTCAGTTAACACGATTACCGGATTAGATATTCCCCTAAAAGATTTCCTGATGCTCTTAAACATCAGTTGTCATAATGAGCGGATTTAGGTTTTCACCATTGACAAACAAATAAAATAGAAAGTTCAACGTAATACCAATGCGGCTAACATGAGCTTTAAAAATAAGGGGTGAAGAATAAATGCTGAACCAAATAACTTTATTGAACGACAGGAAGTAAGTGCAGCAACAAAACATTAAATACCCTTATTTCTTAAAGCCCTGGCCGTTGTGCGTGATACTAAACGATCTCAAACATTAATAACCAAAACAAACTATAAACATGAACAACGCTGACACTTCGAAAGCAATAGCAGACAAGGAAGTAAAAGCAACACCGTCTGACACTCCAGAATATTTCAACCTGCGACCAAAACTCGAAAAAGATTATGGCTATTCACATGCGGTAAAAATAGGTGACGACCT
>JBGTIL010000250.1:0-4875 GCA_041745695.1 Chitinophagaceae bacterium
TGACGAGGTGGCGGCAAAAGGGTTCTGCTACGATGCGGATGGCGACGGAACCGTCGGGCGCCATGAGGTTGGGTGCCAGGTGAAGGGCGCCATCGAAGATGATTGTAGTAGGGGTTGTTTGAGCTTCGAGGAAAAGAAAGGCAGCCGGATCGGGGGCGGCAATGTACTGCAGGATGTCGCGCTCACCACCTACCAACACGATCATGCTCTTGCCTTCGGCTCTTTGTTTGAGGTCGAATATCTTTTGTACGGCGGCGGGGTTGGTGGCGTCGCAGCCAAGTCCCCAGACCGTATCGGTGGGATAGAGAATGATACCTCCGGCGCGCAGGACGTCGAGGGCAGGCTGTAGGTCGGGCTCGAAGGCTTCGCTCATGTGACTATTTTTTTGTATACATCCATGACAGCGGCGGTGCATTGTTCCAGGCTGAACCTGGCTGCCTGCGTAATTCCTTCCTGCACCAGGTGGGCGCGCAGGTCGGGCTCGGTGGCGATGCGGGTCATGGCAGCGGCGATTGCTTCGGGGCTGCCCGGTGCTACGTAGAGTGCAGCGGTGCCGGCTGTTTCGGGCATGCAGGAAACATTGGAAGTGATGACGGGGACGCGCGCCGCCATGGCTTCCAGTATCGGGATGCCGAAGCCTTCTGCCAGAGAAGGATAGATGAGTGCTGTTGCCATCTGGTAAATGGCTGCCATGGTTTGCGGGGTTTGCAGGGCTGGGGTAAACGGAGCCGAACCGGTTAGGAATAATACGCGGTTCGATAGGTTGTTAGCCAGCAGCCATTCTTGCACGGTTTGCTGGTACTGCCTGCCGGCGCCAATCACTACCAGTGGCATGGCTGCCGCACCGGAGAGCTGTGGCAGGGCCTTACAGATGTTCAGCAGGTTTTTGCGTTCGATCACGGAGCCTACATACAAAAAGAAATCGGCGGGCAGCCCGAGCTGTTGGCGCAGGGCTTCGATTGTTTGTGTCGGCAGCACGGCATTAAAAGCAGGATGGCAGCTTTGGTAGCAGACGTCAATTTTAATCGGGTCGACACCGTACAGCTCCACCAGGTCTGACTTTGTAGCGGCGCTGATGGCAATCACACGGTTGGCGTTTGCGCAGGCGTGTTTGAATTTCTTTCGGTATATGTGGACGTCGGCTTTCTTATACTGCTCCGGGTAGCGTTCAAAGATCAGGTCGTGCATGGTGACGACGGACGGAATACGGGCAGCAGCAAGGGTGATGGGGATCTCGTGACTAAGCCCGTGGTACAGGTTGATGTGCAGGCGCTGGAGGTCTTGCGCCACCCAGGCGCTGCGCCAGGCGGCAGGCAATAATTTATGCGTGAAAGCTGAAGCCAGCAATTCGTGTGTGTTGACAGCGGCGGGCTTGGCAAAAGCGGTTGATGGTTTTGGATTGCACAGATAGTACTCGTGCTCGGGGTAGCCCTCAGCCAGCCCCTGCACCAGCGTGCGGCTGTAGTTGCCGAGCCCGGTGCGGTTGTGAAAGAATCGCTTGGCATCAAATGCAATGTTCATAGCCGGGCTTTCGGCAAAGTAAGCAAAGGCGATTTAACCGGGCTGGATTAAGTTTGCAAAAATTTGCGCATGGAGTTGAAAGAGATCATTGGAAAGGCCTGGGCCGACCGTGCCCTGCTCACAGAACCTTTTTACCTCGATGGTGTGCGGTCGGTTATTGAAGATGTAGACAAAGGCAGGCTGCGCGTAGCCGCACCAACAGCCGAGGGCTGGGTCGTGAATGAGTGGGTGAAGCAGGCGATCCTTTTATACTTTGGGATCCAGCCGATGCAAACCTGGAGCGGGCTTCCGTTTGAGTACTACGACAAGATGCTGCTAAAAACCAATTACAAAGTGTTGGGCGTACGTGCCGTGCCGGGTGCCGTTGCGCGCTACGGTGCTTTTATAGACCGGAACGTAGTGCTCATGCCTTCGTTTGTAAACATCGGCGCTTACGTAGGCGAAGGCACGATGGTAGACACCTGGGCAACGGTTGGTAGCTGCGCGCAGATCGGCAACAACGTGCACCTGAGTGGTGGTGTAGGTATTGGTGGCGTGCTGGAGCCGCTGCAGGCGAGCCCCGTGGTGATTGAAGACGGCTGCTTCATCGGCTCCCGTTCCATTGTTGTGGAAGGTGTGCGGGTAGAAAAAGAAGCGGTGCTGGGTGCCAACGTAGTGTTGACCCAATCTACCAAGATCATTGATGTGAGCGGCCCAACCCCCGTAGAAACGCGTGGTGTGGTACCGCCGCGCAGCGTGGTGATCCCGGGCAGTTATACCAAGCAGTTTGCAGCTGGTGAGTATGGGGTGAGCTGTGCGTTGATCATTGGGCAGCGGAAGGAAAGTACGGATCTGAAAACCAGTTTGAACGATGCGTTGAGGGATTTCAATGTAGCGGTGTAGAACGTTCGGATTCTATATGCGCTTCTTCTTTATATTTGCAGCCGTTGAAGTTTGGCTCTTTAGTTAAACTTCAGCAAGCCCGGGTGGCGAAATTGGTAGACGCACTGTGTTCAGGTCGCAGCGTTCGAAAGGATGTGCTGGTTCGAATCCAGTCCCGGGCACGAGAGCCTTGTGAGTTTTGACTTGCAGGGCTTTTTTTGTTTGTGTATCAGAGGACATGCCTTTTAAACAGATACTCCGTTTTTTTTGACACTGAATTCACACATGCAATGGCTAACACTAGGTACGCCGGCACACTTCCCACAGACAACTAAACGGATGACGGGTATAATTCATAAAAGGCATAGAATGCAGGCCTTAAACGTTAACATGTCAAGAAAAAGTCAAATTAGTTGTATCCTTCAAATTCGCCAAGATAATTTCTTGTTTCTCGGCGAATCGCCAGTACTTATAAAATAAAATGGTAAACCCTATGATTAAGCCAAATATTCCACCATTAATTAGCCCAATCATAGCTCCAGCTGTAAGGTGGTCAACTATATCAATGGAATAAGTTTTCGATTCGATGATTGAACCTATGTGACTCAAATCAAAAATCAAAAATCCGATCACCACGAAAATTGATGCCAAAACAAAGGCAATGATTAAAGAAAACAATACATACCTTATTTTTCCTTCATAATCGAAAATCAAAGCACCTAATATTATAAACAGTGCAGTAGCAATACTTCCTACGACAATAGCGTGATAGCCAATAAATGGTGTGTTGTTGCTTCCAAAAAGCCACATTCCAATCACCCCAGAAAAAATACCCGCAATAATACATCCCAAAAAGGATCCCAAGAAGTAACTCCAATTCGAACTTAGACTTGAAATAGTTTGAAACAAACTTATATTCAGTTGAATAATTCCACCAACTAAGGAACCCATGATCGCGCAATACGGAACTATTCGGAGTGATTCATATAGCGGTTGTCCTGCTGTAGAGTTGTAAAAGAGAGCCGCGTTAAGAAAACCACCGATGGCCCCACCAATCAATCCACCATAGACTCCGCTTTCAAATGATGGCGATAATCGAACATTAAATTGGTCCTTTGGCTTGGTTGCTTTCCTTTTAGGTTTGTTTTTCCCTGGGGAAAAGACGCCAATGATGGCAACAACAGAAGGTACTAACTCTATTAAGTCCTTGAAATTAAAAGAGGTCTTGGTCTTTTGAAAATAGGAAAAACCCAATGTAAATATTAAGCACATACCTATAGCGAGTAAATACTTATGTTTATTTTTCATTAGGAATAAGTTATTTTGGTTACATACTAAATTTATTCAAAATAGTTTAAAAACCAAGTCTATAAAAAATATGGCAATTATGATAATACTCCCTAGAATTCAGGCCACTCGGTTAGTTAATAATTTTCCTAATTTAACTATCTCAAATGAAGAAGCAAACACGCCGAAAATTCACGCCTGCTTTCAAGGCTAAAGTCGCTCTCGAAGCTGTTAAGAACCAGCATACCCTTGCTGAACTCGCCACCAAGTATGAGGTTAGTCCTGTCATTATCTCCCGGTGGAAGTCGGAGTTCCTCGAAAACATGAGTGCTGCTTTTGAAAAATCTGGGAACGAAGCAAGTGACGCAGTAGACACCCAGGAACGGTATGCCTAGACCCTGGGCAGCTGCGCGTAGAAAATGAGTTTTTAAAAAAAAGTTGCAGGAAACTGGGGATATAGGAACTCGTGTTTCGTTGGTTCAGCCAAAGCTGAAAGCACTATCTCTGCGTCGTCAGTGCCAGTTGCTTTCTATTCATCGTAGCCGACTTTATTACAATGCCCGCCAGGAAAAGCCAGAGAATATAAAGATGATGCAGATACTGGATAAGCATTTGGCTGATCATCCGACTGAAGGGGTCAAATCCATGGTTGATTTGCTAAGAGCCCTGCGGTTTCCTGTTGGTCCAAAGCGGGTTCGTCGCTTGTTTAGGCTGATGGGATATGAAACGATCTACCGCAGGAAGAACCTGACAAAGCTGGGGCTGAGGAAGTATATCAAGCCTTACTTGCTCAGAGGACTTAAGATCACAAGGTCCAATCAAGTTTGGTGTACTGATATCACCTACATACCGATGCGAAAAGGTTTTATGTATTTGACTGCGATCATGGATGTGTACAGCCGGAAGATCGTGGGCTGGGGCATTAGTAACTCCTTAGCCGCTCAGTGGTGTAAGAATGTACTGGAAGAGGCGATCCGGACGCATGGGAAGCCAGAGATCATAAACTCTGACCAGGGCACTCAGTATACCTGCGCTCTGTGGACGGAGTGTGTGGAAGGAAACACAATCCAAATATCTATGGATGGTAAGGGACGGGCGACCGATAACATCTGGATAGAGAGGTTCTGGAGATCGATCAAGTACGATCACATCTACCTGAACCCGGCGGATGATGGTTTGGAACTCTATGGAGGACTTCAAAACCAC
>JBGTIL010000251.1:0-2282 GCA_041745695.1 Chitinophagaceae bacterium
AAATAAATATTTTACTAAGTGTGCAAATGTAACAATTGAGCAGAAACAATGCAATAAAAGAATTGTAAATAGTTTCCAGCTGAGCCCAACTGAAACTGTTAGAGCCGCTCACAACCCGCTACCAGGGCGGGCGAAGCTGCCGAAGGCAGGACGGGGGAATTTTACGAGCCGATTATCATACCCGTTCAGCCATCAGCTTTTTTACCAGCTGTTCGAGCTCGTGAATACGCTTTTCGAGGGCAGGCAGGTTACGAAACAGCGCCTGGCTGCGAAGGGAGCTGGTATAGTCGCCGGCTGGTGAACCTGTGACTGCAGAGTAGGGCTCTTTTAACGATTTGCTCACGCCGCTTTGGGCATTGATCTTCGAGCCGTCTGCTATCTGAATGTGCCCTACAAGGCCGGCCTGTCCGCCGATCATCACATGGCTTCCGATCTTTGTGCTTCCCGAAACGCCTGCCTGGGCTGCAATCACGGTACTGTTGCCCACTTCCACGTTGTGTGCGATCTGTATCAGGTTGTCTAATTTAGCCCCTGCTTTGATACAGGTAGAGCCCATAGTGGCCCGGTCAATGGTAGTGTTGGCACCTATTTCCACGTGATCTTCAATAACCACGTTACCTATCTGCGGCACCTTTTTAAAGGAACCGTCTGCCTGCGGCGCAAAACCGAACCCATCACCGCCGATAACGGTGCCTGCGTGAATCACAATATGGTTGTGCAGGATGCAATCGTGGTAGATCTTTACGCCCGGATGAATGATGCAGTGTTCACCAATGACAGCGTTGTCGCCGATAAATGAATTCGGGAATACAATAGTTCCGCTTCCTATCTGCACGCCTTCACCTATATAAGTAAATGCTCCTACATACACATCCTCACTGATCCTGGCGGAGGGCGCAATGTAGCTTGGTTGCTGAATGCCCTTCATATTCTGGGTTACCATTTCCTGGTGCTTGCTCAGGAGTTGTGCAAAAGCAGAATAGGCATCCGCCACACGGATAAGGGTAGGCTTTACTGCCTGCCTCAATTCGTAGCCTTCGCCAATGATGGCAATAGAGGCATTGGTGGAATAAAGAAAATCTTCGTATTTGGGATTGGCCAAGAAAGTCAGCTGTCCGCTTTCTGCCTCTTCTATCTTGCCAAAGCTGGTAACAGATACCTGCGCATCACCTTCAATTCTTCCGTTTATGATGGCTGAAATCTGGACGGCGGTAAATTGCATATGGGAGAAAAATAATAAGTAAAAAAGATAAAAAGTAAAAAATTGCTGCCAGGAATAAACTTTAAAGACAAACTCAAAACCGATGTATAAATTGCGTTTATCCGCTTCAGCATTCACCTTATCTCAGGTAGCAAAGGTAATATTTTTTGACAGGGGTAGACAACTGCGTATGGATGAGCGCGTTGTCTACTTTCGAAATATCTGTTACCGTACCGTCCTTAAATAAAACTTTGATGTGCTCATCATCGGCATTGTAAGTGGTGTTGGAGGCTTCCCCTGTAAAAACAAAGTACCGTGCTTCTTCTTCCGTAATGGACAGTTTTGCGGCCACTTCCGTTGTCAGCAACCTAATGTATTCTGGTTCGAAAGCCACCAGCTGAAACTTTACTTTCAACAGCTTCCTGTCTATCAGTCCCCGGCACAGTCTTGATAAGACACGATCAAAATGACCACACCAGTTTTTGATGGTACAAAGCAGATCGGCATCATCGAGCTGCGTGAACTGCTCCAGGTGCCTGATAAAGTTTCCATCCTGTACCCGGTGCCGGAGAAAAAAGTCCAGAACGGCGGAAGAGGTGTTTAATTCAATACCTGCACCCATCAGTTCCTGTGCCCGTTCAATGATCTTCACCAGCATTTTTTCTGCTGCTACAACGGCTTTATGCAGGTACACCTGCCAGTACATCAGGCGGCGGGCAACCAGGAATTTTTCTACAGAAAAGATTGCCTTTTCTTCTATCATCAGTTCACCATCATGTACCACCAGCATCTTTAAAATGCGATCGTAACCAATAACACCTTCCGATACCCCCGTAAAGAAAGCATCCCTGGTGAGGTAGTCCATCCGGTCTACATCCAGTTGCCCCGAAACAAGCTGGTGGAGAAACTGCTTATGATAGGTTCCCCTGAAAATGGCGATAGCGGTTTCCAGTTTTCCTCCCAGTTGCTCATTCATCAGTTCGAAAATCAGCATCGAGATGTTCTCATGGTGCACGCCCGGTATGAGCTTTCCTTCAAGTGCATGAGAGTAGGGTCCATGCCCGATGTCGTGCAGGAGGAT
>JBGTIL010000252.1:0-7419 GCA_041745695.1 Chitinophagaceae bacterium
GATCTAATACTTCATACAATTCGTATGGATTTTGCCCTGGGACATTGTCCAAAACGCGGAAATGATCCACGTTGGCATAAGGTTGCGGCAGTGGTTTCTTTGGATCAAGATTGCCAAAAAGGAAGGCGGATGTTACGCCCACTCCGTGTTCTAGCAATTCACTATCTGCAGGCACCATGCCCGGCAATTCAAACGGAGTTGCCCACTTCGTAATAGGATGATTGTTCGGTATTCCACCATCAAAAATGGCTACCTTGATTTTTGAATCCATTGAGCCCAGAGTGGGTAATAAAATTTGCTGGCTGTTCTCGATTGCACCTGCCCGAAACGCTGGGCGTACAAGTCTTAGTACGGGCATCTCTCGTACCACTCTAACTAAGCTGAATTTGGCAACATCTTCGATTGAATCCGCTGGGACGTCCAGCTCAACAAAACACAGCCCACCTGCGTAGAATCTCTTGTCAAAAGAGGATTGAATATTTAATTTGCTCAAATACGCTTGAAACAAACCTAATAAGCCACCTTCTGCTGACTGTTCATTCAAATGTAAAACGACTTCGTAGAGTTTTGAACCTTCATGGGCAATGCCTCTTATTTTTTGTTGTGGTGTTGGAAAGCCAATTTGTTCAACTGCTATAATCTGTTCAGACCCGGGTGAGGATTCCGACCATGACTTAAATTCGTTTGCCCACTGTTGATAACTGGAGCGCTTTCCAATAACAAAAAGCTCGGTTGTTTGCGTATCCTCAGGTTCTCTTTCTTTACTTCTTTTGTCCGGCTTAACCACACGCGGACGGCTACCGATTGTTTTCAAACCAACAGCACGAAGCAAATCGCCTGGATAGTAAGTTTTGGCAATATACTCGGGATTCAACGTGATGGTTGCGACTGCAAGATCTTGAGGACAAGCTTCATCCGGTTGCTGCCTTACAGCGTTGGCAAGGCGTGATAACATTGGTTGAAGTCTTTCTTTCGCTTCTGAAAAAGTGTAGGGAGAAATTTTTTTAGTGCCCCCTGAAACGATTCGTACTTGTTCTGTTAACCGTTCACCTTTGCCTAACAAAAAGTTTCGTTTAGCCATTTTTTTGTTTTCCTTTTTGATTTTGCTTACGTATGGTTTCTCTGGCGACACCTGTAATCTCTTGCGCACGCCGCTGCGACACAGTTCCCCGGTTACTTAATTCAAATGCCAATTCCGCTCTCTGAGCACGAGACAATTCAAGGTTGTTTTGCACTATTGCAATTAGTTCTTCTTCAATATGTCGATTGCTCATTGCGGAAGCTTTTCGGGCCTGAATAATCAATTTCTCTATATCACTGTAAGATTTACCAGTCAGCGCAAGGGATAAAATCATATCCCAAGGTTTGGGGTCATCCATGTGGGGGGTTAACAACTCGCTAACGAAATTCTTAATCTGCTCTTGGCTTGGTATTGAAAAATTCAGTACCAATTCAAAACGCCGCCAGATTGCCGGATCGAGCAGGTCCGGGTGATTGGTTGCGGCTATCAGGAGGCCACTTGGAGGCCAATCGTCTATTTCTTGAAGAAGCACGGTGACCAGACGTTTCAGCTCACCAACCTCACTGTTATCATCTCGGCGCTTCGCGATTGCGTCCAACTCATCGAGCAAGAGAACGCATTCTGTCTGCTTTGCATAGTCTAACACAAAGCGTATGTTATTACCAGTCCGTCCTAAGTAACTACTCATCACAGCAGCCAGATCAAGAACCAAAAGAGGCCTTTTTAATTGCGACGCAATCCATTTCGCCGATAGTGTTTTGCCAACTCCCGGGGGGCCAGTGAACAGAATGGATTTTGTAGGATGCAATCCTAGCTTAAGCAAAGCTTTTTCATTCCTTCTTTCAGACAACAATTGGGTTATCGCATTTTCTATATGCAATGAGAATTGCGGCTTATCCTCTGTGAATGAATGGTCTATTCGCAAAAGCTGAAGTCTAGAGTCCACATCAACGGGCAACGGGGCCTCAGCTTGTTTACGCAGAGGAGATGTGCGGGTGGGTGATTCTCTCAGCAGAGATATTAGCTCAGTCGCGAGTTTTGGGTTTGAATCTTTGTAATCTTTCGACGCCCTGTGTACAAGAAATTGTATATCCTGGGCTCGCCCAGTCATCGCGATGCGAGCAAGCTGTAAATAGTCGTTGGAAAGGTCTTTAGGTTCTTTAGAATGCATATTGTTTTCAGTCAGCCTCAAAGATAGCGTGTTGCGGAAGAATATTATATCATATTTTTTTTAATCTTCCAATCAAATTTATTTAGCTTGACATTCAGGTAATTAACACATAATTTTAGTGGAAGAGATAATTAAATTAAACATTATCTCTTCCATTCACTATCTTTGGAGTAAAATTATTTTTATGAGCAAAAAAAACGATGCCCCCGGTATGCGGGGCGACAGAAGCAGAAATAAAACAGGTGATCTTCGGGAAAAGCGGGGTGACACTCACATGGGCACAATCGAGAAACAATACGGAAGGGATTTCGGGGTCCGTAGTGACAAGCAGTTGGATAACTTTCTCAGCGAAAACAAACTCGATTCATTGAACGACCTTATCCAAAGTGATCTTGGAAAGTAACTCTACCGGGGTTTTGAAGAACAGGCTTACTTGTTTGCTAGCCTGTTCTTTTCTTCAACCGTAAAATAGCTATATGTGCAATCAGGTTATAGCAGAATACCATCATTTTTGAATAGGGCACAAGTAGGGGTATTTTCGATCTACAATAAACGAAAACCCTCTTGACTCAGAAAGTTATCTATCCAATGTTAATCCAGGTCTGACACAGAATTAATGGAAGTAGAATCGAGGTCGATTTAGAACTAGCTATGTGGGTCATCCCTGACGAACGCATAAAAATGGGACTACCTCACACAGTGCCTCCTATAAAGGCAAGCTGTTGCAATTTTCAAAGAACGAAAAGAGTTCAACGGTCACCGAACGTTCGTATTTCTGAGTATTCCTCGGCTCGGTAATCCGAGTTTAAAAAACACTTTGCTGCAAGACATTAAGCGCATGGGTTACGCCAGGCAAATGACAGGTCATGGCTATAGGCCTGCTCAAAGAAGAGCTTGGTTACCGTTATGAAGTAGCCGACCGGCAGCTTGCCCACGTTCCCAAGAGTAGTGTTGATCGTGCATACGACCGTGCGCAGTTTCTGCCACAACGACGGCAATGATGCAGAAGTATACAGATTACATTGACGAGGTGTATTTACAACAGGTATTATCTTAAAATAAATGATTCTAATAGCGTTAATAGACCTTATGTTTAAAACAACGCTCAATCATCCGCTTATTGATTGAAGTAAAGAATTTAAATAGCGAGAGACCAAACCAATAAGTATTTGTAGTAATATTATCTTTAATCGGCAGTAATGAACATTGCATTCACAAACTTTCCGAAAAGATTCGCTTTGCCCGCCAGTGTCTTTCCAGCTGGTTTGTTTGGCGGAGCTGGCGCATCTATTAGTATCGAGTCAGGTATAACCACCCTGCTTGGTCCTAATGGTGCCGGAAAAACTAAGGTAATGACCGCTTTAAAGGACCTTCTACGGAATGAATTTGGTGCTCAATACGTCCGCTTTGTCTCAGCTGGCCGAATGGGAATCATAGAGTATAATAGATCAAATGTTGAAGGAAATGGAAGTCCAGATCCTAATCAAACGCATATCGGGAGTTATTCTAGTCGTAACAACCGCAAAAACTCAGAAACTGTCATTGGAGATTTCTTTGCATTAAATGAGAGACCCGATTTGATGCTAAAGGTAGAGGCTCGCCTACAAGGTCTTTTTCATCGGACATTAAAGTTATCATGGACGCAAAGTGGATTGAAGGTTGATTTCCGGTCGCTAGATCCTGGAGCTATCCCATACGGCGCAGGAAGCGAAGCAAGTGGATTAACGCAATTAGTTGCAATGCTCGCTGCCATTGATGATGACGAAATAAAGTTTTTGCTTATTGATGAACCAGAAGTATCACTTCACCCACAATTACAGGCGTTCATTCTTAATGAAATTCAGCAAGTCGCGGGAAACCCTGATATAGACAATAAAAAGTGCGTTGTGATTTCAACTCACTCACCTTCAATGTTGATGATGAAAAAAGTTGAGGATTTACCCTCAATAATTTTTTTTAATGAAACAAGTAATCAGCCAATCCAAATTAGTCCGACTGCCCCTGTGCTTGCCGATCCTAATTTACAGAGTATTGTTTTACGAATTAGTGAAAGTTACAAAGTCGCCATGTTCGCCAATAACATTCTGCTTTCTGAAGGTTTATCCGATGAGATTGTGATAAACGTTTTAGCTGACCTTAAAAAAGCAAACTTCCAATCGACAGGTGTTCAAGTTGTTCCGGTAAATGGTAAAAATGACCTCAAAGCAGCCGACTTGTTCTTTAACACAATTGGAAAACGAACATATATATTGGCAGACTTGGATGTGTTAGATGATGATCTTTTAAGCAACTATCTTGATCGGGAAAAAAATGTTGCACCAACTTTAAACGTGGGATTCGCAACATTAAGAGATCAATTTAATGACTTTAAAACCGATTTGCGCAACTTACTTGCTTCGAACTTCACTGATATTAGCGGACATATTGTTACTCAAGGATACTGGAGAACAATGAGTGTTGGTCAACTTCGAGCTGAAAGATCGGTCACCTCTTACTTGGCAAGTAACCCTCCAGCAACTTTAACTGGAATTGCCAATTCTAATTTATGGACGCACTTACAGTCAAAACTTACAGCAATTCTGAATATAATGGATAATCAGGGTCTTGTCTTAATCCGCAAAGGTTCACTAGAGGATTGTTATCTGAATCCTTCTATCCCAGCAGGCTCCAAAAAGCCACAAGCCGCCGCATTGGAAGCTGTATATCTATTGCAGAATAACCCACCCCAAATAGACAGCTCATATATTGATATCATCAAATCAATAGAAAAAATTAAACGCTCACCACAAGTTGATGAAGCTGCACTTCTTAGACAAAAGCTGGGTTCAATTTTAGGCGCTATTGATGCTTGTTTCACTGATGACTTAGATGATGCTGGAATAGCTCGTATAATCACTAGTATTAATCCAGAAGTTTCTACACTTTTTGATATAAAAAGACGTACAACTTCGGGAAGTGCTGCGTTAGAAATAAAAGTAGTATCTAAATTGTTTTCTTCATTTGGAACAATGATAACTCATGAAAAAGGGGAGTCTACAAATTCCCTTTTAATTAAACTTCCGTCTGCCTAAGAAGATAGGCCGTCGAAACGGTTGCTAATATCCACTGTTTCGACATACTTCAATCTCTTATGGTGTAGACAAGGTTTGTGTGTTCCTGAAAGTAGCTCATTTATATTTCCGAACGTTCCACGACCCCGTAATCCTATGTCAAAAAATACCGTTTTACCGGCGATTGAGCAAATTGGCTATTTAAGATGAATGACTGGCCATGGATTACACTCATTAGCCTTGAATGGCTTATTGAGCGAAAAGATTGGCTATCTAGCAAGTGCACGGAACCTGCCAGCAGGGAATCAAAATTTATGTTTAAATAGCTAAATCAAAACATATTTAATTATCGCCTTTCGGTATAAACCCGCAAAACTATCCCGTTTGAATTTTCTCGAAGAATCTTTACGGTTGTTTTCCTATTTGAGGAAAGCCTCTAGTTGTAACGGTTCAAAAAAGTTTCAAATTAAATCATTATAATTTTTTTTAATATCCATTTATATTATTACCTTACCTATTCTTACGTACTTATGCTTTCTTGCTAAACCTCCTTTCTGAATCTATACTATAATTCTGCCTGGGTGATTATCTATTATTCATTACTCAACCTTTTATATGGCAAAATCATTATCAAACAGAGAAACATTCACTGAGTATAATCTTCCTGGTTCAACAATGTCGCCACAGGTAGAACCCCCGGCGAGCTACTGGTTTCGATGCCCTGTATTACGAACACCACTGATTTCAGAAATCAAAGCAAGATTAGACGCCCACGTGCCAGATTTTCCGCCGCAAGGTTCGGCAATTGAAACAGCAGAACTCGAATTACTGCAATATCTATACAACAACAGGGAAAACCCCCGTCTACTTGAAACAACTCATTCCTTGGGAACAGGGGATAATAGGATTACATTCCAAAATAGACTTAGTGCTTTTTTAAAAAGTCGGAAATATGTAAATCCCTTTCCTGCTGGTGCTGTGTTAAACAGGCGCCCTTCCAACTTTCCTATTATTAAATATGGGGCTGAACAGGCACGCCTTTTTGAATCTGAAACGCCGGGCCTCTGGCACCGGCATGTATTAAATGTGCTATTAGATGAAGAAATTATGCGACCGTCCGGGCCCATTAAGTTGGGGCAATTATTATCACCACCCCGGCAATCAATAATTTGGGCTGCCTTGGATCTGGCTATTGCTACCGCACTAATGGCTGCATGGCATTATAAATGGATACCTTCACCTCCTTTTTTTCCCCCTTTTCCCCCTTCGCGCCCTATTCTTTCCCTTCGTCCAGGAGGACAAATAGGCCGTCGGCCACGACCTGTTGAGATAAATCCTCGTTTGCCTGTTCTTTATGATTTTGAAGTTAGTTACAGAGAAGTTGGTGACATAACACAAATGCCGACTCGTAGAACAGGTCCGCTGCCCTCGCCAGGAACTCCTCGGCATCCATCCTATCCTTCAGGCCATAGCACGTACGCGGCAGCTGCAAGCCAGGTGTTAGGTTGTTTTTTCCCAATGTATAGAACTGAATTTGATCTCTTGGCTGATAACATCGGTATAGCAAGGTTATGGGGTGGAGTGCACTATTTATCCGATCATACCGCCGGACAAATTATAGGCAGGACAGTCGGCGATATGATTATAGAACAATTGAATACATCAGGTAAAATAAAAGCAGATCCTGATGAATTAACCTCTGAGTTACCGCCTACGCGTACTGAAATACAAAATCAATTTGAAGAACTTCCAGATTGCGGGGAAGGCAATGAGAACTTCTGTGCTGTAAGGTTTGAAGAGATTTCTAAAATCCAGGGAAAACAGGGATAGCCCGGTTTATAAATCTAAATCTTTTTGCAGTGGGTAAAACTGCGGGTAAAATAAAAAAGATAATTTATATATTTTGTTTCAAATCAACATGATAGATATGTTGTTTCAAATCCTGTTCTCTCCACCATTGTGATTATTTTCCTAGTGTTATATGCTCCGAAATCCCTTGCAAAACAAGGGATTTTTGCTATCATCGTATTTATGCGGTCCAAAGAAAGTTAGGAATGTCCGCCTATTTTGAGGGTAAAACTGTGGGTAAAACTTTTATTCCATAATCTTTTACCCACAGTTTCTTGCCATAAATCGGGAGAGTGTGTTTTGCCTTTGTCAGACCTTGATTGCCGTCA
>JBGTIL010000253.1:0-5552 GCA_041745695.1 Chitinophagaceae bacterium
TATTCATGGTTGGAGATGATTTTAGCCTCCTGACCTGTAAACGATTTTAGCTCAAGAGCTGCACCATCAAAAACGGCATAGGTGAAATAACGGATCCAGTCGCCGAGGTTAATGTAACAGCTCTCCTCAGACAGACGAAAAACAATAGGCAAGTGTCTATGTCCGAAAACAAAATAATCAACGTTTTTCTGCTTCAGCACTTCTTTACTGTAAATAATAAGCCATTCTTTTTGCTCGCCGAGAAATACTTCTTCCACATTGCCTGCTTTATCGCGGCTTTTTTTGCTGAAGTAATTGGCAAGCCCCATACCTATGGCAGGTGGTAAAATGCCAAATAACCACTGGCAGGTAGGGTTGCGAAACAGCTTTTTTAATGCTTTGTACTTACGGTCGCCGGGACCGAGTCCATCTCCATGAGCGATATGGAAATGCTTCCGGTTAAAAACAAAGTCGCGTTCTTCAAAGTATACCGGGATATTTAGTTCCTTTTGAAAATAGTCTCGCATCCACATGTCATGATTGCCAACAAACAGATGGATGCCAATCCCACTGTCGGACAGTTCGCCTAATTTTCCGAGCAACCTGGTGTATCCTCTGGGCACCACCTGTCTGTATTCATACCAGAAATCAAATACATCACCCACAAGGAATATCTGGAACGCGTCCGTTTTAATACTATCGAGAAACTGCACCACCAGCTTCTCCCTTTTCAAACTTGCTACAGCATCAGGCGCCCCCAGGTGGAAGTCGGAGAGGAAGTATACTTTTTTGCCTGGTGTAATTTGCATCCGTTAAAAACAGACCAATGATGCTTTAGGAACGATTTGGAAGCAAGCGTTCTACCGGGAGGTATTATTCCACTTGCCGTCATCGATCAAAAAACAATAAACCTCTTTTGGGCCGTGGACACCCACAACCAGGGTCTTTTCAATGTCAGCAGTTCTGCTGGGTCCGGTAGCAAAACTAATAAACGACGGCAGATTCTCCGGATACTTTTCCTTGAGTAAAACAAAGGCATCGGATAGGTCGTAGGTGAGTTGGGAAGTATAAGCGATACAAACATGCACAGGCGCATACACGCTGGTTGTTCGCCCGGTATTGGCAGCGCTCAGCACAATCGTTCCTGTTCGGGCAACCAGAGCTTCACACTCGGTGATCGATGCGTCGCAACTTACAATGTCGTCGGTCCATGCTATCTCCGGAAGCCGTTCATGCCAGGGAAGTAGTTTGCAAAAAATACGAGTCCATCCCAACTCATGGAATAGGGTCTCCAAGCCCTGTTTGGCCTCAGCTTCCGTTGCGCAAAAACTAAATTTTCCCTGAATGTTGGTAAACTGCTCGGCAAATTCAACCACCACATCCTGTTGCAAGGGTTGAAAGACAGCTGCAGGTCCCTCGGCCAGAGGAAAAGGAATTGGCGTTGAATGTGTCAACGCCAATCGTATTTTTCTAAGTATGTTGTTCCGAACTTCCGAACTCATTGCGCAGCCGGTTGTGGTAGTAACACTCCAGGGTCGTAAGGTGGAACGCCCTCGCTGATCCCACCGTCATGGTGTTTGAGTTCTGCATCATCTTCACCCAGAACCTTCTTCTCTTCGAATGGTCTTTTCCCAATCAGGTCTTCCACATCACTTTGAAAGAGTACCTCTTTCGTGAGCAGGGCTTCTGCAAGTTTCTCTACGTCGCTTCTTTTGTCGCGAAGCAGCGCTTTTGTTCTTTCGTAAGCAACATCAATAAGGCTCCGCACTTCATCATCGATCATGCGGGCGGTTTCTTCCGAGTACGGCTTTGTGAATGTCTGGTCTGCCTGTGGATCGTAGTAGCTGATGTTTCCTACTTTGGCGCTCATACCGTACACCGTTACCATCGCGCTGGCAATACGGGTAATCTGTTGGAGGTCATTTTGAGCACCGGTAGAAATCTTTCCAAAAAAGATCTCTTCACTTGCCCTTCCACCCAGGGTCATACAGATCTGGTCGTTCAACTGGTCGGTATTGTAGAGATATTGTTCTTTCGGTGTGTATTGCGCATAGCCGAGAGCGGCTGTTCCCCTCGGTACAATAGTTACTTTTAACAAGGGATAGGCATGCTCCAGGTACCAGCCACAAATAGCATGACCAGCTTCATGAAAGGCGATAATGCGCTTTTCTTCCGGAGATATGATCTTGTTCTTTTTCTCCAGGCCTCCAATGACGCGGTCCACAGCGTCCTGGAAATCAGCCATATCAACGGCTGCTTTTCCTTTGCGTGCGGCAATTAAGGCAGCCTCATTACATACGTTTGCTATATCTGCTCCGGCAAAACCGGGAGTTTGCTCCGCAATTTTATGAACATCCAGTTTTTCAGAAACCTTGATAGGCTGCAGATGCACTTTAAAGATAGCTTCACGACCTTTCAGATCGGGTTTATCGATCGTGATCTGCCTGTCGAAACGACCTGGGCGCAGAAGGGCGGTATCCAATACATCGGGGCGATTAGTAGCTGCCAGAACAATGATACCGCTTTCACCACTGAAGCCATCCATCTCCACGAGAAGTTGATTGAGGGTGCTCTCACGCTCATCATTACTCATCATCATGTTCTTGCCCCGGGCCCGTCCTATCGCATCTATTTCGTCGATGAAGATGATACAGGGTGCTTTTTCCCTTGCCTGCTTAAACAGGTCACGTACGCGACTCGCACCAACTCCCACAAACATTTCCACGAAATCTGAACCGCTTAAGCTGAAAAAAGGCACCTGTGCTTCCCCGGCCATTGCTTTCGCCAGAAGGGTTTTACCAGTTCCCGGAGGACCGATGAGTAAAGCTCCTTTGGGAATTTTGCCGCCGAGCGCAGTATATTTTTTAGGGCTTTTAAGGAAGTCAACGATTTCCATCACTTCCACTTTCGCCTCATCCAAACCCGCAACATCGGAAAAGGTGATGCTTACTTTTGTGCCTTTGTCAAACTGGGTTGCTTTTGATTTACCAATGCTGAAAATACCGCCTGGTCCACCACCGGCACCGCCGCCGCCGCCCATTTTGCGCATTAATAAGATCCAAACTGCTATGAAGATTAGGAGAGGTAAAATGAATTGCGAAAATTGACCGAGGTAGTTGGTCTCTGATTTAGAGTTTCCGACTTTTTGTATCTCGGGATTGTCTTTATAAAAAGCCCGCTCATCATCTTTCCATGAGTCTACAGAAGCAATAGCAAAATAAGCGTGTGCTTCATCTGTTGGTTTAAGGTTCTTCCCTATTTTTCCTTCGTACTTGGCCAACGCCTCTTTCTTCAGCTGAACTCTTACAATATTGCGGTTTGATATGGTTGTATATTTTGCAACATCCCCACTCTTCAGCATTTGTTCAAACTGATTTTGATCAATCTGGCCGGAGCTGGCACTGAAAGGGCTGAAAAATTGAAATCCTATTAAAACGGCAAAAATGATAGCGTAAACCCAGTAGATGCTGAACTTTGGTCCTTTTTTAGGGCTCTCTCCACCATCACCAGAGCGGTTTGAAAATTTAGGAAGTTTGGATTTATTATCTTGCTTAAAAGGTTCTTGTGACATTTCTTTTGTTGGGTTAAACGCTGCTAAATAATGGATTTTTACCGATAAAAGTGGCGCCCTATATTATTTAACAACGAAGTTGGCTAATCGTTGTGCTCCTCAAGCGAGGCATCGCTCCACATTTCTTCGAGCTTGTAAAATTTGCGGGTGTCGGGGAGCATGATATGAACTACCACGTTTACATAGTCAATCAGAACCCATTGAAGTGTTTGTTTGCCCTCGTGGTGAAAAGGATTTTCTGTGCATTTTATTCTTACCTCGTCGAGCACTGTATCGGCTATAGCCCTGAGCTGGGGCTGATTATTAGCTTCGCACACTATAAAGAAATCGGACACTGCCTCCGGAATTTTGCGGAGATCCAATGAAACAATCTGTTCGCCTTTTTTATCCTGGATAGCTTTTATTATCGTTTTAAACAATTTTGAGTTGCGGGTTAACCGGGTAACACTTTTCTTCCTCTTTGACAATACACCTAGCCGTTCCAAATACAAGTAGAATTTATGATGAAAAAAATGTTCAACTCTCTAAAACGCTGACGGAGAAAGGAAATTTAGCTTTGTTCAAAATTAAGTACAAATTGCTACCTCCTCTTAATTTAATCGGTCATGCTTTTATTGAACTGCAAACGGTAGACAGCACCAACAACTATGCCACCGCCCTCCTGCATGAAGGGATGGCACAGCATGGTCTGGTCGTCTTTTCTCACCATCAAACTCATGGACGCGGGCAAAGAAGCAGGGAGTGGATCACTTCACCAGATGAAGGCATTTCTTTGAGTATTGTAGTGCAACCACCAGGATTGGCGATTGCAGACCTCTTTCTGCTGAGCATGGCCACAGCGGTCGCCGTTCAGCGATTTTTTGCAGTTTACGCCGGATCGAACACAAAAATTAAATGGCCCAACGACCTTTACTGGGGTGACAGAAAGGCAGGAGGGATCCTGATTGAAAACAGCATTGCCGGGCTTGAATGGAAGCATGCAGTAGTTGGGATAGGCATAAACATTAACCAAACGCAATTTGATCCGGCGGTTCAGAATGCCGTTTCACTAAAACAAATTACCGCCCGGCACATGGAGGTGATACCGTTGGCGAAAGAATTGTGTAGACATGTGCAGCAGGCGTATGAGGAAATGTGGCAAAATGCCCAGATAACCGTCAACAATTACCACGAGGTACTTTATAAACGCAACGAAGAAGTAAAGCTGAAAAGAGGAAACAAGGTGTTCAATACCCGCGTAAAAAGCGTTACAAGAAATGGAAAGCTGGTTACGGGAAACGGAGTTGAGGAGATCTTTTCAGTAGGCGAAGTGGAATGGAAAATTAATTGATCCGGCGGAAGCGGTCCCGGCAGGCTTCCCTGCAGGTATAGGAAATAACCAACTCCGTTTCCAGGGAATAGTCCAGAATGCTGGAATCGCCTGCAGCAGTGGCAAGTTTAATGGTCGTCGGACCAGCCACTTCATAGCGCTTGAACGGAGCCAGGCGTGTATGTGCTCCTCCGTCAAAAGTGTTATTTGCATTGAAACTAATAACGGTTCTGTTGGCTGCTGACACAGGAGACCAGGTACCCGTTCCATTGCCAATGTCGGAGTAAGTTTCGATATGTTCCCACTTGCCTGTTAAACCGGTTTTAGGCGCAATTTCCTTCGTACAAGCAATGAAAGCAAACAGGACGATCAACAAGTAGCGCATCATGAACCGGTGCAAATTTTAGTCCAACGCAGCAAACTTCAGTATTTCGTCTGCATGTGTTTTGGTTCGTGGTTTTTTAAAGATCTTCAAAATGATACCCTGCTTGCTGATTAAAAAAGTAGTGCGGAGTAAGCCCACATATTTCCGACCATACATATTCTTCTCGCCCCAAACTCCATATAGGTTAATGAGCACATGGTTTGGATCTGGGAGCAACAAGAAAGGAAGGTCAAACTTTGCTTTGAATTTTTGATGGCTCCTACTGTCATTCGGGCTTATGCCGATAACCGTACATCCTTCCTTGCTGA
>JBGTIL010000254.1:0-1928 GCA_041745695.1 Chitinophagaceae bacterium
AACTCTTTTCTTTTACTGAAGACGAAGCACCCGAAATCAGCAAACGCTCTGCGGCGCTGAAAGCCATCCTGGTAACGCTTTTACCTGCTAGCGTTGTTAGCAGGCACAGAATGCAGCGTGCGGTGCGGGTCCTCTCTCAAACAGATGCAAGGATCGACAGGCTGCAATTAGAACAGTACGACCTGCTCCACTTCCACGAAAGCGTGGATCTGTGGCGGTATCAACACCTGTTAAAGGGTTACCCAGGCAAGGTGCTGCTGACCTCTCACGCTCCCCTGCCCTATCACCTCGAATTCATCAGCGAAGTACTGCATCTTAGGCAGGAGGAAGTTCAACCAGCTGTATATAAATACCTGGAGGCAATCGACCGGTTTGCGTATAACCGTTGCGACTATGCGATCTTTCCCTGCCGCGGCGCAACCGATTCGTATTACCACAATTGGCCTGAATTTGCTCAACTTACATCGCAGAAAAAAATGCAGTATATCACTACCGGTATCAAAGATCCTGCTCTCCTGCCAACCAGCAGTGTCAGGAAAAACCTGGGCATACCCGATAGTGCATTTGTAGTAACTTATATTGGACGAACAAGCTATAGCAAAGGTTTCGACAGGCTGATCCGTGCAGCCCAGGAACTCTTGCCGTTATCCAACGACCTGTACTTCGTTATTGTCGGAAAGAACAACAGCCCGCCCGCTACACAGCATGAGCGCTGGATAGAAACCGGGTGGACAGATGACCCTTTTCCGATCATTATGGCCGGGAACCTCCAGGTTGTACCCAACCGGCATACAAATTTTGATCTAAATGTATTGGAAACGCTGGCACTTGGAAAACCGCTACTGATTAGTCACAACGGGGGTAATGGCTACTTCGAGACCTTCGGGGTGCCGGGAATTGTATACCACGAAGACAACGATTTGTCGCTGCAAGCCAAGCTCGTTGCTTGTTATCAAGGGAAAGAAGCGCTGGCCCACTCCGGTGCGGGCAACCGGCAGCTTTACACAGAAGTTTTCACGAGCCAACGTTTTGCCGCTGATTCGCTTGCCGTTTACCGCAAAATTATGCAGGATGAATAACGACCGTCCTGTCCTCATCATCTGCTCCGGATTACATTACCCTGGTGGAATTGAGCGGGCTATTGTGAATACGGCTAACCTCCTCCACCTGAAGGGACATGCCGTTCACCTGCTTGTGTTGGACGAGTCTGCAAGATGTTTTTACCCAGTCAATGCCGGTGTAGTCATCAGCACCCGGGCGCTGCACTTTGGCATTACCGAACGGGGCAATTCCATCAGTAGAAAGGCAACCCTCGTAAAACATGTTATCGTACTGCGAAGGCTGATCCGCGCTATGAAGCCGTTAGCCGTGGTTACCACCGAATATGTACTGACCATTGCCACCAGGCTGGCCCTTGTTGCCCAACCCAGGATCCCACTTTATAGCTGGGAACATCACCACTACAACGGGTTAAAAAAGAACCGGTTTTGGACGCTTCTCCAAAAGATGATTTATCCTTCACTCAATGCAGTCATTTGCCTGAATAGCGAGGAAGCAGCTCACTTCAAAAGAATGGGGTACCACCCGGTTGTGATTCCCAATTTCATTGATCCGTCCGCAGGTGATAATGGTATTACAAGGAATAAATCATTACTCACCATTGGCTGGCTCACCACTGCCAAAGGGGCCGACTACCTTCCTCGCATTGCAGCAGCGGTATTGTTGAAACATGCAGACTGGAAGTGGCAGGTTGTGGGAAAAGGAAGCGAAAAAGAATGGCTGCTTAAGCAGGTCGAGCTTAGGGGCCTACAAGGAAAATTAATCGTCACCGAGCCCGACAGCTCAAATGTTGATCACCTGTACCAGCAAGCGGGCTTATTTGTATTGCTGTCGCGTGTGGAGTGCCTGCCCATGGTGTTGCTGGAAGC
>JBGTIL010000255.1:0-6242 GCA_041745695.1 Chitinophagaceae bacterium
TACCGAAAGTTTCATTGTTACGCGTGAACTAATTGGGCAGTTGCAATGCGCGCCTCTCCTTGTGGCAGTAGGCACTACCTCCCTTCGAACCCTGGAGAGCTTGTACTGGATCGGCATTAAAATCAACAGCGGCAATGATGACCTTGCTCTTGGTCAATGGGAGGCTTATGAGTTGAACCATGGCGGTACGAGCTACAATGAAAGTTTGGAGATGATCCTGAAGTTCATGGATAAAAACAAGATCAGCAGCCTGCACTGCGAAACGAGTTTGTTGATCATTCCGGGTTATCAATTCCGGTCTGCACGGGCCCTGATCACTAACTTCCATCAGCCACGCTCCACCCTGCTACTGCTTGTTGCAGCTTTTATTGGTGAGACCTGGAAGCAAGTGTATGACTATGCACTGAAAAATGAGTACAGGTTTTTAAGCTACGGCGACAGCAGCCTGCTTTGGAGAAAACCTTAAGTTTTATGCAGGGGTAGTTCTATAGTGAAGCAGCTTCCTTTCCCGAGGGTGCTCTCTGCTTTTACGTTTCCATCATGCGCTTCTACTATGTCTTTCACGTAGCTTAGGCCCAGACCAAACCCTTTTACGTTGTGCAGGTTCCCGGTGTGAGCCCGGTAAAACTTTTCAAAGATGCGCCTCAGGGTTTCGCGATTCATCCCTATGCCATTATCCTCAATTCTGATACTGAACTTTTTGGGTGTAGACTGGGTGTAAATGCACATTTTGGGTGGCACATTATCTTTCGAATATTTCACGGCATTGTCCATGAGGTTATTCACCAGGTTAGAGAAATGCACTTCATCTGCTTCAATGAGGTCGTTAGGAGCGTCGAGGTGCAATTCAAGGGTGCCCTGTTTTTCCTGGAGCCTTAGCATAAAATTGGCTGCCACGTCCTGGATAATCTGGTGGGCTCTCAGGGGTTTAAGGGCCAGTTGGATCTCCTGCCTGTCCATCAATGCAGACTTCAGTATGGTTTCCACCTGCCGGTTCATGCGCTGATTTTCTTCTTTAATAATGTCGCTGAAGTAGGTCATTTTTTGCCGGTCGGCCTGCACGCGTTCATTGCGCAAGGCATCCACTGCCAGTGAAATGGTGGAGATAGGCGTTTTAAATTCATGCGTCATGTTGTTGATGAAGTCGTTCTTGATCTCGCTCATCTTTTTCTGACGGAGCATGGTACGCACGGTAAGAAAAAATGCAGTGAAAATGATCAGTGAAAAGATGATGGCGATGGCAAACCGGGGACGCAGGTCTTTGAGTACGAGCTTCTGAACGTTAGGCACCACGATAATCAGTACTTCATCTTTGGATAAGCTTTCTCCTGCGCTGCCGCTGGGAGGAACGATAAGGTACAGCGAACTAAAATGATTTGAACTGTCGCCGTACCAGGCTTCAAAATTTGGTGACAGACGTTCATAGTTCCATAGGTTTTCAGAGATCTTGCTTGCCAGGCAAAATTCAAAAGGAACATCTTCCAATTTCGCGGATGTGAAAGCCGTTCTGATCTTTCCGTAAAGCTCGGCCGTGGTAAAGCGTTGCGATACATTGTAAGGTCGGCTAAGTCCTCCCAAAAAATCATTCTCTCCCGACGCAAATGGCTTGAGCCCGGTGGTTACAGAAATTCCCTTGTGATCAGTAAGGTCTGCCCCTACTTCCTTCGTAATGTCGACTACCTTTTGTTTGATCTGGTCTTCGCGAAGTAAGAGCATGTTCTGCAACCAGGAGAGCTGCATGAATATGATCCCCAAAACAGAAAGCGTAATGAGCACTATGATTATGGGGAAGATTTTTTTCACTGGTACAAAATGAAGAAAAATTTCGGGTTGACAAAAATATTAAGCCAGTGCCCGATTACATTGGCATAAGTTTATTACAGTTAGCAGTGCCGCCTTTTATGTGTAAAAGAGCTGCATTATATTTATACTTATGACTGATCCAGCAGCAGGTGTTTTGTGCGTTGCCGATCCATTTTTGAAAGATCCTAATTTCATGCGTACCGTTGTGCTGCTTACAGAACATCATGATGAAGGTACCATTGGCTTTGTTATCAACCGACAATATCAGAATACTTTAGACGAGCTGCTGCCAGAGATGGAAGGGCACAAGCTTCCGGTTTACTATGGTGGTCCGGTTCAAATGGATACCGTGCATTTTCTGCACCGGTACCCGGAAAAAATTCCAGGTGGTGTAGAAATAGTTGAAGGAGTGTTTTGGGGCGGAGATTTTGATGCCCTGATAGATTTGATCAGGGAAGGCACTGCCGATATTTCACGCATTCGTTTTTTTATTGGTTACTCGGGTTGGGGCAAGGGGCAACTGGATACTGAAATGAACGAAAAAACCTGGCTCACTACCCAGGCCACCCGTCAGCTGATCTTTCACCAGGCAGCCGAAGAGATATGGAAAGATGCTTTGAAGCAGATGGGTGGTGATTACGAAATGATGATCAACTTCCCGATCGATCCCCAACTGAATTGATCAACAATTCACTTCAGTAGATGCTCGTGCTTTACTCGAAATACATCCCGCTCGCTTGTACCTAGCACATAAAAAAACCTCCCAGGTGCGGGAGGTAATTATTATATTCAAACGGCTATAACCTAATCAGTCAACTACTGTAGCACCTTCCACGAGCACGGTTACTTTATTATTCAGCACTTCAACAAAGCCGCTCTGGATATCATAGAAAGCAGAATGATTTTGTTTGTCGCGCAACACTTTTATCCGTCCTGCTTTTAGGGCACTGACAAGCGGGGCGTGCCGGTCGAGCACTTCAAAAGATCCACTGATCCCAGGCATTTGAACCCCATACACATCACCGCTGAACAGTTTTTTTTCCGGCGTCAGAATCTCTAGAATCATAATGGGCTTTTAAAAATATATCACAGGCTAACAAAAAGCAAAAGCGGTTATACAGCACAGTTACCCCTGTGCCTGGGCCATCATCTTTTTACCTTTTTCAATGGCATCATCGATAGAACCAACCAGGTTAAAAGAGGCTTCCGGGTATTCATCAACTTCACCATCCATGATCATGTTAAAACCCCTGATGGTTTCCTCGATGGGAACCAGTACACCTTTTAAGCCTGTAAAGGCCTCGGCTACGTGGAAAGGCTGAGAAAGGAAGCGCTGCACTTTGCGTGCCCGGCTTACAACCAGCTTATCCTCGTCGCTTAATTCGTCTAGTCCAAGGATGGCGATTATATCCTGCAGCTCTTTGTATCGTTGTAAAATCAGTTTAACCTTGTTGGCGCAATCGTAGTGCACATCACCCACAATCTTTGGAGTGAGGATCCTGGAGGTAGAATCGAGGGGATCCACAGCCGGGTAGATACCAAGGTCAGCAATTTTTCGGCTTAGTACAGTAGTTGCGTCAAGGTGTGCAAATGTGGTAGCTGGTGCCGGATCGGTCAGATCATCCGCAGGTACATATACAGCCTGCACGGAGGTAATGGAACCATTTTTAGTAGAAGTGATCCTCTCCTGCATCAATCCCATTTCCGTTGCCAGTGTTGGCTGGTAGCCCACAGCTGAAGGCATACGACCCAGCAGGGCGGATACTTCAGATCCAGCCTGGGTAAAGCGGAAGATGTTGTCTACAAAGAAGAGGATGTCTCTTCCTTTACCGGTGCCATCTCCGTCGCGATAGTATTCAGCAATGGTTAATCCGGATAAGGCAACGCGGGCGCGGGCTCCCGGAGGTTCATTCATTTGTCCGAATACGAATGTCGCTTTCGACTCCTTCAAACCTTCCATGTCTACCTTACTAAGATCCCATCCACCTTCTTCCATGCTATGCTTGAAGGCTTCGCCATAATTCATGATACCCGCTTCGATCATTTCGCGCATCAGGTCATTTCCTTCACGCGTACGTTCGCCTACGCCTGCAAAAACAGAAACACCAGCGTATGCTTTTGCGATATTATTAATCAACTCCTGGATCAAAACTGTTTTGCCCACCCCGGCACCACCAAACAAACCAATCTTACCACCCTTTGAGTAGGGCTCAATAAGATCGATCACTTTAATACCGGTGAATAAAATTTCACTTGCTGTAGAAAGATTTTCAAATGCCGGCGGCTTAGAGTGGATGGGACGTCCGTTGACTTTAGGTACCGGGGGCAGACCATCGATAGGGTCGCCGGTTACATTGAAAAGGCGTCCTTTAATGTCATCACTGGCAGGCATGGTAATGGGCGCTCCTGTATCTCTAACATCTACGCCCCGGGTCAAACCTTCCGTACCATCCATTGCAATGGTGCGCACACTGTCTTCACCGAGGTGCGTTTGCACTTCCAATACGAGTGTGTCACCATTATCACGGGTAATTTCAAGCGCATTAAAAATTTCGGGAAGACTGCCCTCAAACTGTACGTCGACGACGGCGCCAATGATTTGCTTAACCTTTCCAACTTTTGCCATATGTAGCGTTTAAACAAGTATTATGTGCGTGAAAAACAGCGGTTTGTCTGTACCGTGCCTTTTTCAGGCTGCAAAGGTAAGGGTGCAGTGGTAATTCGCCAACAACTTGTACGCGGAATGAGCTTAAGAACTGAAGCCTGAACGCAAAGTCCAGCACAGAAGGAACAGGAACAGAAAGCCTCTGGTCCTGTTCATTTATTCAGTAACTTACTGTTACCAAACCTGATATTTTATCCTAATGCGACTCCCGCTAACTGCCATCGGCTTTCTGTTGTTGAGTGCAGTTTGCATTGCCCAAAACCCCGAAAAAATTCGTCAGCTCACTTCGAGGGTAGCAGCTGCCCAGAATGACTCTCTGAAGATTATGGCCCTCAGTGCCCTTGCCGAATACTATTTCATATTCAAACTCGAAAAAAAAGCAGATAGCATTCTTGAGAAGCAATTGTCTATAGCCGAGATCTCCCAGAACAAAAATCTGATTTTCGCCACACTATTTAGCGATGCGATTAACAACGTGGGTACCTGGACGCCAACTGAAACTTTCGACCGCACCCTGCGGTTTATTGAACGCGGTCTGGAGTACGCCAAAGAAGTGGATCATAACCAATACCTGGCCCTCGCACATATCCGCAAAGCCGCTTTGTTGCGCAAGCGGGGAGAATTTGATAATGCCCTGCACCAGGCTATGTTTGCTTTTTCGAGTCTGGGATCGGAGCAGTCTGACTCTACCAGGGCTGCCCTTCATATAGAGATAGGGAATATCCACCTTGCGAAAAGTGAAGCACCGCAGGCTTACAAAAATTACAACAGTGCTTATTTTATTGCCTACAAGCTGAATAATAATGCCCTGCAGTCAGATATCTACCATCATTTTGCCTGGCTCTATCATTCACTAGGTGATGTGAATCAGGCAAGAAACAATCTCCTGCAAAGTCTTGACTTAAATACAAAAAGTAATAACAAGCGCCGGATCCTGTATGATTATATTGACCTCGCCAGGATAACCGACAAGCTTGAATATGTACAAAAGGCAATTCAGCTGGCAGACTCCCTTCAATTTGATAAGGAAATTATGACCAGCAAAAAATTGCTGTATGCCTATTATATGGTAATCGACAAGAATAGTACGCTTGCCATGAATTACCTGCATGCGAATAAGGACCTCCAGCAATACTACCTGAACCAGGGAGACGCTAATTATTTTTGGAACATAGGCAATGTTTATAAATATGCCGGACATGCTGATTCTGCGTTGCATTATTATAAAAAAGCAGAGCCAGAGATGCACAAGTCTTTTTCTGCTGGTACCCGGCTATTGATGTATAAAGACATTGGTGAATGTTACTCCCAGCTAAATAATACTACTCTGGCCATCTACAATTATGAACAGGCACTGGACCTTGGCAAGGAGATGAAAAATTATGGGATGATGGCTAACGTAACGCAGCAACTAAGTGACCTTTACGAACTGAAAGGCAGTTCAGAAAAAGCACTCTATTTCAGTAGGCAGTTTATCGGTTATAAGGACATGCTTCAAAAACTGGCGGCGAAGTCAGACCTTGCTTTATTGTCAGTGGCAAGAGAAGCTACCAAAGCCCAAACGGAGCTGGATAATGTTGCGGCTAATAAAGTGCGGAAGAAAAATCTCCAGTACTGGGCGATAGGGGTGGCGATTGCTGTTGTTTTTGCATCCGTTCTTTTAATAGGGATGTTCCCGGTAAGAAAAGTAGTAGTGAACCTGATTGGCTTTTTTGCATTCATCTGCCTTTTCGAATTTATTGTTCTGCTGATCGATACAGAATTCCTGCATGAA
>JBGTIL010000256.1:0-6684 GCA_041745695.1 Chitinophagaceae bacterium
TTGTAAACTCCCTGTGTGAGATTCGTGATATTGGTGGCAGCTGCATCTGCTGAACCGATGTTATAGTTATTGGGACCACTGACTTTACTCCACTGGTAAGAGGCTATCGTACCGTCACTGTCTGTACCGCTGCCGGACAGCGTCGTTGTATTGACCGGCAAAGTCAAACTCACGTCTGCACCTGCGTTTGCTCTCGGAGCAGCATTTGCCGGTGGTGGCGGTGGAGGTGGTAAAGCTCCATTCACTGTTACCATGACTGTGTCTCTTGCAGCAGCACCGCCATTGTCGGTAACCTTCAGTTCGAAGCTGTATACACCCTGAGTGAGACTCGTGATATTGGTGGCAGCTGCATCTGCTGAACCGATGTTATAGTTATTGGGACCACTGACTTTACTCCACTGGTAAGAGGCTATCGTACCGTCACTGTCTGTACCGCTGCCGGATAATGTCGTTGTATTGACCGGAAGTGTGAGGCTCACGTCTGCACCCGCGTTCGCTCTCGGAGCAGCATTTGCTGGCGGTGGTGGCGGAGGAGGTAAGGCAGCGTTCACGGTGATCTGTACCGTATCTCTTGCTGCAGCACCGCCGTTGTCGGTAACCTTTAATTCAAAATTGTATACGCCTTGAACAAGACCAGTAACAGCGCTAAAGGCACTACCCGGAGTAGCGATACTGTAAGCCCCGGGACCGCTGATCTTGCTCCACTGGTAAGAAGCAATCGTACCATCGCTGTCGGCAGCGCTGCCCGAAAGATTGGCTACACTAACAGGAAGCGTAAGGCTGATGTCTGTACCTGCATTCACCGTAGGAGGCACATTGGCTGCCACTGCGCCCAAAACACTCACCGCCACATCGGATGTAGCCTGCAAACCCAAATTATCTGTCACCGTTAAACGAAACACATAGCTGCCCTGTACCAAACTATTGACAACAGTTGAAGCAGACCCAGGTGAAAGAAATACAAAAGACGAAGGTCCCGAAACACGGCTCCAGCTGTAAGATGTAATACTGTTGCCCGAAGCAGCACTGGCACTACCACTCAATGTAACCGCACTCACAGGCAAGGTAATCACCTGAGAAGAACCCGCGCTAACAGTAGGGGGAACCGCCGGGCTGCTTCCTGCTCTTGAATACTTAAGCATCCATTCGTACACATTGAGGTTTAAAGCATTATTTCGCCACGTAGGGTCGTAAGCCGTATTCCAGGCGGCAGCCGAATGCCCGGCACCTGCAATGCCCGAAGCCAGGGCTGGAACCGCCGGGGCAGGGACAGCCGTATTGATGGTATTGGTATAGGTGTTAGCCAGAGACCAGAATGAATCGTCTGCGCCACAAACGCTCCATACCTTCATTCCATACACCCCTCCTACAAGCGGTATCTGGTCTGACTCGGAAGTTGTGTTGCTGCCTGCTCCGCTCACGGGTACAATGGCAGCTATTTTCTGCGCGAAAGATGGACCATTCGTTACACAGCTCCACGTGCCTGCACCGCCTGCTGACACACCGGTGATATAGATCCGCGACGTATCTACCCTATACCGCGACACAATGTCCTTAAGTATCCATTGCACATGGGTGTAACTGTAAGACCAGCCGGGAGCTTGCGGCGAAACCACAATGAATTTTTGATTCTCACCATTTAGCGGATTGACCGCCTCTGGATTCCATCCCTGCGCAATCCTTTGCGGTAGTGCTGTAGATATCAGGTTGTTCAAACTGGAGATGCTGGTGCCGGTTTCGCCGGAACCATGAAGAAAAATAATCAACGGGTATTTTTTGCTTTCGCTGCTGTAGTCAACAGGCAGCCAGGTGAGTCCGTAAGTTGGGGTACCCCATGCAGTAATAGGATACTGATCTACTTTTTGCCTTCCGATGGTTGATTGAGCGCACAACTGCAGGCAGGTTGCCGTGCAAAGTAGAATAAAGAGCAGTACTCTTTTGGTTTTCATAGGATAGGATTTTGAGGCGAGGACAATTGGGTATGGATTTCGAACGCGTATCGAAGCAAAAAAAAGAAACCAGGAACTGGATGAAGTCAATATGCTAATCCATATCTACTCATTTTCAGTTTGATGTACCCCATAAAGCACACGTTAACGCATGAATGAAAACATAGGGTATTCAAAATGAAATAAGATATCCTGTAGTGGCTCAAATTTCTTGCGCTCTCACAACGCTAAGATAGAAATTGAAGCAGGTAACTGGTAGGTAAAAGTGCCCGAAATAACCACCATTTAGGGCGGTCAACTTACGCGGTGTAAGTGAGTATAATTACGGAAACGAAGATTAAAAACTGAATTTCTTGCGAAACTTATTTTTCTGACTTACCACCCTCGACATTACGTCGTAGTCGGTCCAGCCTTGCTTAATTTTAGCAATTGCTTCGCTCAGTTTGTACCGGAAAAAGCTCAAACGATTGCTATGGCTGTTAACCAGTTGGAGCCGGCCATATTCCTGGTAATTGTGTTTCTTGGCATTGAACTGTTTCGCTATCGAGGTCCATTCGTCGTGTGGATTCACCCCAATTTTTACATACAGCTCTCCGCCACCCACTGGCAGAGTATGTTTCATAATCACCGAATCAAAAACAACCAATTTATCCTTCGGATACTTCAAAATGGCAGGCCATACAGAATCAACGCCCCAACTTGACCGGTTGCCTATAAAGGAAGGTAGACATGCCCGGAGGGAAGGCGCATCAAAAAGTGGAGCCATTACTTCTATCTGCCCGACGAAACGGCAAAAACTGTTTTTCTGCTGCTTGAACATCGCCCAACTGCAAAATGAGTCCTGGGACAGGGCTGCCTGGCTGATGGAGGATTTGAAGGTGCGGCTGAGGGTGAACATAGAGTTGATCCCTTCCGTATCTATATCAATATCATCATCCAGAAAATAAAAGTAGTCGTATTTAGCAAGCCACTCCGGGTGCAACTGTGTAAGGAGCTGGTGCAGCATGTGGTATTTGAAATCCTTCAGGTGGTAAAAATATTCTGCGTCAGTATATTTCGAAGGATCGTTTATTTGCTCGTGGTAGAACAACAAACAAACATCAAACTCTTTCTGATCCTTATCTTTTAACCATGCATCTTTAAATAAATAAGATTTATTTCCACATGGCGCAATGATGATGTTTTTCGCTGTCATAACAAACGGATTACGGCTGAAGGATTAGGGCTTAAACAGGGATCTACTCTCTGGCGAACAAAACTATTCAAATTTTTCACTTGCTCCAAACTAACACTCAAACAATTATATAAACCAATTTTTTTACTGTATGTTTGAAACCTTACGAATCAGCTAATTTTCGACCCTTGAACAAGTATTTATCATCATACTGGATCCGGTCTGCATTCTATACTTTTCTGCAGCGTTTCTCACTCACGATCTTCGGGCTGGTGAACTTCATGGTGCTAATTCGCACCCTGGGAGACGACAAAGTGAAGATGGGAACCTGGGCGCTTTTCTTAACCATCACTACCATCTTTGAAGCGAGCAAAAGCAACTTACTTAAAAACGCACACATCAAGTATGCAAGTGCCAGCAACGACCCGGAAGAGAAGTCTGCCGTGGCTTCCTCATCGCTTATCATTAACGGACTCCTTACCCTTCTTTTTGTATTACTGATAGCAGGCTTTTCGGGATTCCTAAGCAACTGGTTCAGCACCGGCAACGACCTCGCCAGCATGCTGCGGTGGTTCATTCCAGGATTGATAGCGATGGTTTTTTTTTCGCATTACGAAGCAGTTCAACAGTCGAACCTCGATTTTAAGGGTGTTTTTGCAGGCTCGTTCGTGCGGCAGTTCTTATTCTTTCTCATCATTATCGGACACCTTGTGTTCGAAATTCCGTTCACCCTGGTACATCTCGTCATGTACCAGTCTGCAAGTATTGTAGCAGGAACCCTCGTACTGTTTATCATGAGCAGAAAATACCTCTCATGGGTCTTTAACCCAAGTGTGCCTTGGATCAAAAAGATAGGCGGATTTGGAGGCTATGTTTTTGGATCCGGATTTATGGCGAACCTGTTTGCCAATGTGGACCAGCTGATGACGGGGGCTTTTCTATCTACGGCTTCCGTTGCCTATTATAATGCGGCCTCGCGCATCAACCAGTTAGTGGATATTCCTTCTTATGCTGCTTCGGAAATTTTATTCCCGAAGATGTCGAGGGCCAGTTCTGAAGACGGCATTGAAAAAGTAAAATACCTGTACGAAAGAATGGTTGCGATACTTATTTCATTTACTACACCGGCAGCCATCGTCATCATCATTTTTCCAACCTTTGTGATCGATATCATTGCCGGGTCGCAGTACCATGCAGCTGCGCCCATTCTCCAGCTCTACATGCTGGCAGGTATTTTGCGCCCCATGCAAAATCAGTCAGCCAACCTGCTGAACTCAATTGGCAAGCCCAGGCTTTGTTTTATCATCAATGCGATTTCACTTGCAGCCAATTTGCTGATCAATTATCTGTGTTTACTGAACTTTGGTTTTTACGGTGCTGCTCTGGGTACATTGATTACCTGCATCCTGGGCACCATAACCTGGCACCTGGTTATGCGTAAGGAAGTGGATACCAAGCTGGGTAGCCTCTTCGGGCATGTATCCGATACGTACAGAATTCTGTTTTCCTACCTTGGAAATACACTTTCAAAAACAAGACCGGTAAGACTATAAAATCCTCCAAACCTATCCGATGAAAGTTGCCCACCTCATACTAGCGCACAAAAACCCGCATCAGCTGGAACGACTGATAAACGCGATGTCCCACCCGGGTTTCCACTTTTATATACACCTCGATAAGAAAACAAGAGAAGCACCTTTTGCCTATCTTTTTGAAAGAGCAGATGTGTTTCCCATTCGAAAGCGCACCAAAGTGTACTGGGCAGGCTGGGGTACGATACAAGCTACTATCAATGGATTCCAGGAAATACTGCCGAAAAATTACGATTACATCAACGTCATATCTGCACAGGATTTTCCTTTGAAGCCACCAGACGTACTGTTCAACCATCTGAAGGAAAACAAAGGCACTGAGTTCATCACCTGCGAGTCTATAGACGACGAATGGAAAGAAGCAGCACCCCGCATCAGGGAGTACCACTTGGTCAACTGGCGCATCAAAGGAAAGCTGCGCCTGCAGAAACTAGCCAACAGGTTTTTACCCCCCCGCAAATTTCCTTTTAATCATACCATAGTCGGAAGGGCTAATTGGTTTACACTCACCCGTGAGGCAGTGCGCTATTCACTGGATTGTATAGAAAAGCATCCCAAACTTTCACGCTATTATAAATATTGCTGGGGTGCAGATGAATTCATTTTTTCAACCATCCTTTACAATTCGCCTTTCAGAGAATGGATCCGCAACAATCTTGTTTATGTAGACTGGGCTACACCAGTTAACAATGGGCATCCGCGGATACTAACGATTGACGACCTTGGGGCACTTAAGTCCACAGACAAGTTTTTTGCCCGCAAATTCGACCAGGATCACGACAGCCGGATTCTGGATGAACTGGAAGCCTACCTCCTACCCGAGTCAACACCTGCGCAGGTAAACGAGCAAAAATGAAAGCGATCCTATGTTAGTGAAAAACAATAACATCATTGTGGTGGGGTTACAACCCTGGGATAGTGAGATAGGAAGTAACTGCATCAACATCGCACGTGAATTTGCCCGACACAACAAGGTGCTTTATGTGAACTTCCCCCTGGACCGCATCAGCCTGAAACGGGAACAGGGCAATGCCTTATTCAGCCATCGTATCAAGGCCGTAAAAGAGCGAAAACAGGCGCTGGAAAAGGTACAGCATAACATCTGGAACCTCTCTCCTGCCTGCATTCTGGAATCGGCCAACTGGATACCTTTCACGCCGATTTTTCGACTGGTGAATAAAATAAACAATCAACGCTTTGCCCGGGAAATCAAAAAGGCTGCAGACAGCCTTGGGTTTACCAACTATATTCTATTTAATGATAGCGACATGTTTCGGAGTTATCATCTTAAAAGCCTGCTGAAGCCGCTTGCGTCTATCTATTACACCAGAGACAACCTGATGGGTGTACCCTACTGGTTCAAGCATGGACGCTACCTTGAGCCCGAAGTGTTTGCAGATGCAGATGCCGTAACAGCCAATTCCACTTACCTGGCAAAGCTGGCCCAGAAACACAACACCCGCTCGTTTTATGTAGGTCAGGGCTGCGACGTGCAGGACTTTGACCTCGAAAAGGTAATTGCTGTACCCGCCGATATTGCTTCGATCAAGTCTCCAATTATTGGTTACATCGGGGTTTTGTACGCGCTTCGGCTCGATCTTGAACTCCTGGAAACACTCGCTACACAACGCCCTTCGTGGAATATTGTTTTAATAGGACCTGAAGACCAGGCGTTTCAATCTTCCAGGCTCCATAGTATGAGCAACGTGCATTTTTTAGGGCGCAAAGACGCAACAGAACTACCCGGTTACCTTGCCCGGTTCGATGTTGCCATCAACCCTCAAATAATGAATGAGGTTACCATTGGCAACTACCCCCGAAAGATTGACGAATACCTGGCTATGGGAAAGCCAACCGTAGCTACAAGAACGGAAGCCATGAGTATTTTCAAAGATCATGTGTACCTGGCGGACAATAGTGCAGACTACCTGCGATTGATAGAACAGGCCCTTGCAGAAAATGATCCTGA
>JBGTIL010000257.1:0-1892 GCA_041745695.1 Chitinophagaceae bacterium
CAGGTTTGGATAGAAAATTTCCTGAGCCATAAGTGACCTACTTATTTGATCAAAGATATCGCATTAATTAAGTTTAAATATAATTATCTGTCATGGTAAGCCTCGTATTTTCATATTCTCTTAAGCATAACTTTTTGAAGACATTTTTTGTTTATAGAAACCAGGACATAATAAACTATAGAAAGTCGTGAACAGGAAAATTCTTATTACGGGCGGCTCAGGACTGATCGGAGGCGAATTAACCAAAAGGCTACAACATCGTGGCTATAGCGTGCGCCATCTTGCACGAGAGAAAAAAAAATCCGCTGATGTCGAGGTTTTCACCTGGGACATTGGTCGTCAGGAAACCGAACCTGGAGCGTTGCAAGGTGTCGATGTAATTGTTCATTTGGCGGGCGCCGGTGTTGCCGACCAGCGGTGGACAGAAGCAAGAAAGAAAGAAATTCTCGAAAGCAGAACGAAGTCCACTTTGTTGCTCGCCAACGAATTGAAAAAAGGCTCGCACAATGTGCAGTCCTTTATTTGTGCATCGGCTATCGGTTATTACGGTCTGGGAGTTGCGGCAGAAATTTACAGGGAGGAAAGCGCGCCAGGTACTGATTTTCTGGCGGATGTAACGAAGCGATGGGAACATATAACTGGAGCGATCAACGACCAGGCTATCCGCGTTGTAAATATTCGCACCGGTGTGGTACTCACGGAGAAGGGTGGCGCGCTTCAGGAGATGGCCCGGCCAGTAAAATTTTATGTGGGTGCACCGTTAGGATCGGGCAAGCAATTTATTAGCTGGATACATATTGAGGATCATTGTAACATCATCATCAAGGCAATCGAGGATGTGCAATGGGAGGGGCCATACAACAGTGTGGCGCCACATCCGGTTACGAATAAAGAGTTTACCGAGTCGATAGCAAAAGTGCTTGGCAAGCCGCTTATCCTGCCGAATATTCCGGCAGTGGTTCTTAAAGGATTGCTTGGTGAGATGTCGAGTGTTGTGTTGTTCGGGTGTAATGTTTCAGCGGCAAAGGTGATGGACGCGGGTTATGTGTTTAAGTTTCCAAAGGTGGAAGAGGCGTTGAGGGATTTGTTGAAAAGTGGTCGTGCTTAGCGAACGGTGCCTTGTAGGGAGGGGGTCCCTCGCCGAGCGCGAGAAGGCCCTGCCATTCACAAGTTATTAGAACACATGAGAAATTGAACATTCAGTAAAGGCTCTGGATGACGGAACTTTATTTTCAACACGGACTTTACTATCAAAACTCATTCCCACCTATTGTCCCATCACAGCGGCTGCTATGCGCGAATCCGCGGTGCCGTAGTATAGAAACCATTTTCCATGAAACGGAACCATGCCCTCGATGAAACAAACCTGGTTTATCTGACCCTGGATTTCATATGGTCTGTCCGGCTTCATAAAATTTCGTTCCAACCTGTCGATTAACTTTGTTGGATCAGTCTGATCAAACAAAGCCTGACCGGCACTGTAAGCTCCTTTTGCCAACGACGTGTCGCCTCCTTCGTCAAGGTTCATCCCATTATAGATTAAAACGATTCCCTTGCCTGTGAGTAATGCATAGGGTCCGCTTTCGACAAGCCTGCTGTCAAAGTATCCCGGCCTCGGGCGCAAGACAGATTTTAGTTCGCCATTCTCCTCAACCGCCTGCCAATGTATGAGATCATCAGACGACGCAATGAATAGATCGGTGTCTCCAAAGTACATCCAATATTTTCCATTGATCTTCGTAGCAACAACAACAGAATCTTTTAGTTGAGCGACGATAGCACCAGACTTGCTCCAGCTGTCTTTATATTTTCCAGTAAATACAAGTCCATGCTTTGTCCAATGAATCAAATCGCGCGAGCTGGCCAACAACAGCCTTGCTGTCGTTCCATCA
>JBGTIL010000258.1:0-2381 GCA_041745695.1 Chitinophagaceae bacterium
AAGGATTGAAGGCAAGGTATTGCCCGGACTATTTATTAAAGGCAGCCTGCAGAGCCTGGGACGATGCAGTAGAGTGGGGTGAGAAGTGGGGCTATAGAAATGCACAGGCTACGGTAATTGCACCAACAGGCACTATCGGCCTGGTGATGGATTGCGATACTACCGGCGTTGAGCCCGACTTTGCCCTGGTTAAATTTAAGAAATTGTCAGGAGGCGGATACTTTAAGATCATCAACCAGTCGGTTCCAGTGGCACTTACCAATCTTGGCTATAGTGCCAAAGAGATGGATGCTATCATCAAGTACGCAGTAGGCAGGGGATCCTTTGCCGGTGCACCGCACATCAACCACCAGAGCTTAACAGAGAAGGGTTTTATTCCGGAGGAACTGGCAAAGTTAGACAAAGCAGTGATGTCTGCTTTTGAGATCGGCTTTGTATTTAACGTGTATGCATTGGGAGAAGAGTGCCTCAAGCGCCTTGGTTTTACACCGGAGCAGTATTACAATTTCGAGTGGAGTCTGCTTGATGCCCTGGGTTTCTCAGACGAGCAAGTGGCTGCCGCCAACGATTACATCTGTGGCACTATGACCGTTGAAGGTGCACCGTTGCTCAAAGACGAACACCTGGCTGTATTCGATTGTGCCAACAAATGCGGCAATAAGGGTGAGCGTTATATTCATGCACATGGTCACATCCGCATGATGGGCGCTGCACAGCCTTTTATTTCGGGAGCAATTTCGAAAACAATCAACCTGCCGCATGAGGCGGTCATTGAAGAAATAGCAGACTCTTACCTGCTCAGCTGGCAGCTCGGACTGAAGGCCTGCGCATTGTACCGCGACGGCTCTAAGATGTCGCAGCCACTCAGCAATAAGAGTGATAAGAAAAAGAAGAAAGATGAAGGGGTGCTGAGTGCAGAGCAGGAGCCAGGCAGTCAGTCTTCAGCCACTGTTGATTCGGCGATGGTTGACATGAGTAAGCTCACTATTGAGGAATTGCTGGATGAAGTAACCAAGCGCGTGCAGGCGTCTCCCGATACCAACCTGAAGCGCCAACTTGCTTCGATCGTTGAGCGGAGGGCACTGCCGGCCAAGCGACGCGGCTTCACACAGAAAGCAAAGATCAACGGTCAGACCATCTTCTTAAGAACAGGAGAATATGGTGATGGTACCCTGGGAGAGATCTTCATCGATATGGCAAAAGAGGGAGCCACAATGAGAAGCATGTTGAACTGCTTTGCCATAGCAGTGTCTATCGGTATGCAATACGGCGTGCCACTCGAGGAATACGTAGAGAAATTTGTGTTCACCCGCTTCGATCCTGCAGGATTTGTAGAACACCCGAACATTAAATCGGCAACTTCTATCGTCGACTTTATCTTCCGGGCACTCGGATACGAATACCTCAACAGAACCGACCTGGTACACGTGCTGGATAAACCGGAAGTAATGAATACCGGCAAGGAAGCCTGGGATGAGCCAATAAAAGCACGCGAGCTATCAAGCGTTCGGGTAGTAGCTTCCACACCGCAAGCAGTGAAGGCACAGAAGCTTGCTGTGAAGGCGGAGAATGGTTTGGATGCAGTGAATGCAGCCGGCAGACAGATGCAAAGCGATGCGCCGGCATGTAATACCTGCGGTCATATCACCATTCGCAGCGGCACTTGCTACAAATGCCTGAATTGCGGCAACAGCATGGGATGCAGTTAACTCAAGCAGGATTACGAAAGCAGCTGTGTGGATAACCGACAGTCAGCAAATATCAAAAACCCAACGGCCTCAGGCTGTTGGGTTTTTTTTTGGCAAACCTTTTACGGAAGATCCGAGACACAATGCGAAATAGAACAACTGTCCAAACTTCCGGCAGGCCACATAAAAAAAGCCTTCTCTCTACCTGGGTAAAAAGAAGGCTTTTTTTCAGATTAAAATTACTTACCTCCGAACATACTCCCAACCGCACCTTGCAGCATGGGATATTTTTCTACAACGAAATTCTTAATCGTCTCCAACACATTCTGAGCCTGTTCGTCAGTTAAACCGGCTTCAGTTTTTAAACGTTCCGCAAGCTCTGAAACCTGTCCCTGAGCTTTGTCTTTATTCATTCCCATCATATCACCAAACATAATAACTGCTTTACAAGATAACAAAAAAAGGTTTCAGATCTTCTGATGCCATTTATCAGGCCACTTTCAACAGGCTCAGTTTGCTTTTATCGAATTTACGTTTGGCGTATTCCAGGTCGAGGTTGAAGAATTTTTCTTTGGTAGAGGGAAGCTCAAACATAGCATCAGTTAGAATGCCCTCGCAAATGCTGCGTAAGCCTCTTGCGCCCAGTTTGTATTCCATTGCTTTCTCAACCATAAAGTCAAGCACATCTTCCTC
>JBGTIL010000259.1:0-2756 GCA_041745695.1 Chitinophagaceae bacterium
TTGTTGCCTCAGAGGGCATGGCTAAGTTTTTTCCACAGGCAAGTATTGTCAGTACAGGAAATCCCATCCGGCCGACAATCGCGAACGCCTCGTTTTTACCTAAGCACGAAGCGTTGGCATTTTTTGGTTTGAAAGAAGGTAAGATTACCATCCTCGCGGTAGGTGGCAGCCTGGGAGCAAAATCGATCAACGAAGCCCTTGCCGCACATATCCAGGACTTTGGAAAACAGGACCTGCAGCTGATCTGGCAAACAGGAAAATCAGAAGCAGCGCGATGGAAAGCCGTCGCCGAAGGACAACCGAATGTGTCGGTCTCAGAATTTATTATGCAGATGGAATATGCATATGCTGCCGCAGACATCGTGATATCAAGAGCAGGCGCCATGGCAGTTGCTGAATTGTGCGTTGTGAAAAAGCCGGTGGTGTTTGTGCCTTATCCGTTTGCTGCAGAAGATCATCAAACGGCGAATGCCGTGAACCTTGTTAAAGATGGTGCCGCCTGTATGGTGAAAGACAGTGAAGCCAGAAATGAGATAGTGCCGATGGTAATGGAACTGGTAAGCAATCCCGCAAAAAGAGCGCAGATGGAACGCAGCATGGGTAATCATGCGGTGGTTAACGCGGACGAAAGGATAGCAAAAGAAATCTTAGAATGCATTAATTAATGAGTGAGGAAACGCACATACAAGCACCAGCTGTCCTGTCTTCGCTTGCAGGAATCAGGTCCGTCTACTTTGTAGGCATCGGGGGCATCGGTATGAGCGCTCTTGCACGGTACTTTCATTCCAGAGGGGTGGCTGTAAGCGGATACGATAAAACAGAGACTACGTTGTGCAGGCAACTGGTTGCGGAAGGGATCAGGGTCACTTACACAGATGACGTAACTGTTCTGCCACCTCAGGTGGACCTGGTAGTGTATACACCTGCCATACCAAAAGAACATGCAGGCCTGAACTACTACCGGAACAATCATTTTAAGATCGTTAAACGAAGTGATGTACTCCAGGCGATCAGCGCTGATAGTTTTAATATCTGCATTGCCGGAACGCATGGAAAAACAACCCTGACTACCATGATCGCCCACATACTGCGGCATTCCGGTTATGGATGCAATGCATTTTTGGGTGGTATTGCTGCCAACTACGGAACCAATTTCTGGAGCAGCGAGAGGGACATCTGCGTGATAGAAGCTGACGAATACGACCGCAGCTTTTTGAAACTGAGCCCGGACATTGCCATCATTACTGCTATGGATCCGGACCACCTGGACATATATGGAGATGAGGCGACAATGCAACAGGCCTTTATAGACTTTGCCGGCAAAGTAAAAACTGGCGGATTGCTTTTAAGCCGTTTGGGCTTGCAAAAACTCAATGCCCAAACCGGCGACATACAAAAGGCAACCTACAGCCTGGGCAATGATGCAGCAACGGTCTATGCAGCGGGTATTACTATCGAGGAAGGGGGCTATACATTTAATGTGCATACAGCAGCTGAAGTAATAGAAAACATCAGTTTGCCAATGGGCGGAATGCACAATGTAGAGAATATGGTGGGGGCGATTGCCGTAGCAAAACAGCTCGACATAGATGCTGCGAGCATCAAAGCAGCCATAAAAGATTTTAAAGGAGTGAAGCGTAGGTTCGAATACATTCTTCCGCCACAAAAAAAACAGGAAGGTGCTTACACCGCGCCGGTGCTTATAGACGATTATGCACATCATCCGGAGGAGCTGAAAGCGCTGCTGCGCAGTGCAAGAACGCTGTTTCCGCAAAGAAAGATCACGGTTATTTTTCAACCGCACCTGTATAGTCGCACCAGGGATTTTGACAAAGAATTTGGAAGAAGTCTCAGCCTTGCAGATCGTATAATCCTGCTGCCCATTTACGGCGCGCGCGAGCAGCCAATTGAAGATGTAACGAGCGACCTTTTGCTCGAGACCATAGATAGCACAGACAAGCACCTGATGGAAAAAACAGCATTGCTCCAATGGATGGAAAACTATGCTGCAACATTGGACAAAGAATTCGGCGAAGTGATCATTACAGCAGGTGCCGGTGATATAGATGCACTGGTACAGCCATTAAAAAATATTATCGAAAAAGCTTAAGTGACAAACAGATTTACCATAAAAAAACTATTGGTACTGGCAGCCTGGTTGCTGGTAGGGTTGGGTATGAGTGTACTGCTGGCGGCAGCTAACCGCTCACAGAAAGAAAAGGTATGCAAGCGTGTTGTGGTGAGTGTTCAGGGCGGAGAAAAAATGTATATCGAGCGGGCTGATGTCTTACAGGAACTCAGGAAGGCTGCTGGTGGCTTCCTCGTAAATAAACCAGTGCGCCACATTGATCTGGTGCACCTCGAGAGATCGTTGGAGAAACACCCCTGGATCCAGGATGCGAAAGTTTATTTCGACAGTCACTCCGTGCTCCATATTTCAGTTGCGGAGCGACAACCCCTCGCCCGGATTTTTACAACTACCGGCAGGAGCTATTACATTGATAGTTCCGGTCACAGGCTTCCGTTGCTTGACAAACTGCAGGTGAGGGTTCTTGTAGTCACAAACTTCACCGCTGCAAGACATTTTACCGCAACAGACAGTGCTTTGATGAGGAGTGTAAAATCTATAGCCCTGTACATTACCAATCATGATTTCTGGAGTGCGCAGATCACGCAAATTGAAGTTACCCCCGCACGTACATTCGAATTGATACCGCTCATTGGTAACCACACCATACGCATTGGCACTGCAGAAA
>JBGTIL010000260.1:0-4663 GCA_041745695.1 Chitinophagaceae bacterium
CATACAAGCTATGGCTTTACGGGAAATTACTATTGGCGATTGGTGGCGCATCATGCGCCGGGAGATCTTTTCTGGGTTGCTGCTCGGTGGCACACTTGGGTTCCTGGGTATCTCTCTGATATTGATCTGGAGCACCTTTTCCGACACTTTTGGCACTTATTATATGAGCATTGGTTTCACCATTGGTATATCGTTGGTAGGCGTGGTGCTCTGGGGTACACTGGTGGGCTCTATGCTGCCTTTATTGCTTAAACGGCTGGGTGCAGACCCTGCTGCTTCTTCAACACCTTTTGTAGCTACGCTGGTAGACGTCACAGGTCTCATCATTTATTTTTCGGTAGCATTTGCCATACTAAGCGGCAAGCTCTTGTAAGACTTGCTACCTCTATTACCTGCCTGCATGGATTACTCTATCCCCTTGCGGGAAGTACATCGCAGCATATCGCATGTTTGAACGACGCAATTCCGAGGAGAACACGCTGCTATTCCTCCTGGGTGCGCTCAAATATCATGTTGAGCTGAGGGCATTGTTTGTACTCAGCAGCGTAAAATGTTTTTTTGCAGACCGGTTGATAATAACTAAATTTATCTAATATGTTTTACCCCGCTAACAAAGCTTATTATGAAAAGATTAATGTTGTTCGTGAGCCTTTGGCCGCTTGCCATTTTTGCCCAAAGAGGGATGCAGTTTGAACAGGGAACCAGCTGGACCGAGATCCAGGCAAAGGCAAAAGCTACTAATAAATATATTTTTATGGATGCCTATACCACCTGGTGCGGTCCCTGCAAATTTATGGCGGCTACTATTTTTCCGATGCCTGAAGCAGGCGCATTTTTCAATGATAAATTTATCAATGTAAAAGTGCAATTAGATACGACCGCGAAAGATAATGAGGAAGTGAAAAGATGGTATAGTGATGCACATTCGATCATGGCCCGGTATAAGGTAAATGTATTTCCAACCTACCTGTTCTTCTCTCCCGATGGCCAATTGGTGCATCGGGCGATCGGCGCTTCCGACATCAAAGGATTTACAGCTAAAGGTGCCGATGCGCTGAATCCGGATAAACAATATTACGTGCTGCTGGAAAAATACAAGGCAGGCAACAAAGCGCCCGACTTCCTGCGCAATCTTGCTAATGCAGCTGGAGAAGTTTACGACAACGAAATGCTCGAAAAAGTTTCGAAGGAGTACCTGGCTACGCAGTCGGATCTTTTTACTGCTGCGAATCTTGATTTTATAGACAAACATACGCGCTCCAGTAAAGACCCAGGGTTTAAGACCATCCTCGCCAACGGGGCAAAATTTGACGGCATCAGGGGCAAAGGCACCTCCAATAAAAAATTGGTAGGAATTATTTTGCAGGAGGAGCTTTTTCCAAAGTTATTCAGCAAAACTGCCACAGCTCCGAACTGGACCGCACTCCACAGTGCACTTGCCGAAAAATATCCGGGCCAGGCTGACGAGGCAATTGCTACTGGTAAGGTGATCTTCTTCCAGGCAAAAAAAGACTGGAATAATTTTCAAACGGAAATTATTCCTTACATGAACAAATACGGAAATACAGTATCTCCCGATGCACTGAATAATTATGCCTGGAGTGTATTTGAAAATTGCAAAGACATCACTTGCGTGCAGGAAGCCCTTGAATGGAGCAAGCGCTCTTTCAAAGACAAGGAAAATCCTATGTTTATAGATACCTATGCCAATCTCCTATACAAAATGGGCCGGAAGGACGAAGCAATTAGATGGCAGGAAAAAGCTATTGCCCTGGTGAGTGAAGCAGAAAAAAAAGAGTATGAGGCTACGCTGGATAAAATGAAAAAGGGAGAAAAGACCTGGGTTGAGTGATTGCAGAAATTCATTTTGACTGCTCGGTTTGATTGCTGAAGTTTCTTTAGTAACCTTGCTCAACAACCCAGAACCGGAAGAGTGCACCAATGCACCCAAAACTGCAGTACCATGAATTCATCTTCTCCACTCATTTTATTGTTCTTGCTTCTTGCTTTTCCTGGTCAAGCCCAAAAAATTGAACGGGGTTACGATTATTATTGGAAAGAAACAACCAGCCCGCCCCGGGTATATGCTTTCATAGAGAAAAAAGATTCAGTGTGGCATATGAAAGCTTATTTCCTTCCCGAGAAAAGTATGGCCAGGGAAGCAAATTACAGGGACGACAGTTGCAAAATAAAGCATGGCTCCTTCACCGAATATTACCCTACCGGGCGCGTAAAGTCGCAAGGTATGTTTATCAATGACAGAGAAGAAGGTGTGTGGCTGCGGTATCACCAAAATGGCATGATGCGCGACTCAGCTACCTACAAGCAAGGACAGCTCGCGGGCTTAAGGCTCGGGTGGCACGAAACCGGTGACATTTCCGACTCGTGTCTTTTTGATAATAACGGCAACGGAATGGCTGTGATGTGGGCTCCCGATGGAAGCCCTTCGCGCGTTGGCGGTTACACCGGTGGCAAAATGCAGGGGCAATGGAAGATCCTGAAACCCGGTGGGAAGGTGCTTGCAGTTGAAGATTACCAGGATGGTGAGAAAACAGCCACCAGATGTTTTGATGACAATGGCAAGCCGTTTACCGGCGAAGACTGCGGCGGAACAGAAGCAGCATTCGCAGGCGGCGCGCGTGCATGGGTAACATACTTGCAGAAAAACCTGAATGCCGATGTTCCGCTGCTGCATAAAGCACCCAATGGTACTTTTACAGTGGCAGTACAATTTATTGTAGATACGAACGGAAGGGTGATGGATGTAAAAGCACTGACAAATTTTGGCTTCGGTATGGAAAAAGAAGCCGTACGAATATTAAAGGCCTCTCCGCTCTGGGTTCCGGCCGTGTTATATGGCAGAAAAGTGAAGGCTTACCGCATTCAGCCAATTACGTTTGCAATATCGGGTTAGGGCTTTAGGAAGGTTGGAATCTCGCATTCCCGCTGCTTTACTGGCTTTCCCACCGTTGAAATATGATTTTTAATTGAAAGGTAGTTCTGATGCCCAACTTTTGCAAAGTCTGGATTAGGTGCACACGATTTATTTATAGTGCCTTAAAGACATAATTCGGGCATTTGTAGAATTGATAATTATTTCAAACCCACCACCCTTATAGCCGTCGGGTATTGTTCCCATCAGATACCATAAGCTATCAAATAAATACACCTCATCAGGCCGTTGAACCGAAATCTTTTCCCAACCATACGTAGTAAATAAAATGGGTTCAGCAATAGCCACTGCTGCAGCGGAGTCCTTGATTAAGTTGTCTCTGGCAAACGGCTTAGTGTACCGTGCAAGAACTTCTTTCAGTTGCTGTCTGGCATCTTCTCTGCCCAAGAAAGTCCGTTTTTCTGGCATCTTTGTCGAATCTACTGCCGTGGAATCCCTTTCACTAGTTGTATCTGCAGTACAGGAGGAAAGAAAAAGTGCAAACAAATGAAAAAGCTCCTACACAGAATCTTATTGCTATGATGACGATGTAATGTATGATTCATATGATTGCGCCTATAGGGTTAGGTACTACCTCGTCTGTTACTTGGCGACCTCTATTTTCACCTTTTTGCCTTTGAGGCGATGTTCCTTGATCATCTGCAGTGTGTGGCTGGCTTTCACTTTACGAATGGCAACAAAGGAAAAGAAATCCTTGACTTCAATGAGTCCGATGTCTTCGGCTTTGAGCTCGCCACGGTTGGAAAGAAATCCAACGATGTCGACTTTATTCACTTTATCCTTTTTGCCGGCTGCTACGAACAGGGTGGTCCATTTTGGTTTTTCTGGTAAGACAAATGTGTCTGGAAGCTGAATTTCTTCTGTGGCTTCTGTAATGTAGTCGGGCTTTTTTTCTTCGGAGGATAAGATCAGGATAGCAGTACCGCTTGCCTCCATGCGGGCCGTTCGCCCGTTGCGATGGGTGAAAAGGTCTTCTGTATGTGGCAGGTGGTAATGAACGATATAGCGGATATTGGGAATGTCGAGGCCCCGTGCTGCCAGGTCTGTAGTTACCAGTACGCTGGTAGTGCCGTTACGGAATTTACACAGGGCTGCGTCTCTTTCCTGTTGTTCCATGGCTCCGTGGTAAAACTCATTGTAAATGCCTTTTTCGGAAAGGATGGTGCTTGTGCGCTCAACCGATTCCCGGTGGTTACAAAAAATAATGGTGGAGCGGTTGCCTAAAAAACAAAGCAGTCGAAATAAGGTTTCGCCTTTGTCTTTGTCGGAAGCCCGGAGTGTTTGTATGGCAAGTGCCGGAGCACCTTCACCATCCGCGGGCAGAAAATTTAGACGGGCGGGATCTTTTATGCGAACAAACGCCGGAATCTCAAGTGCGTCGGTAGCGGAGGTAAGGATGCGTTTTTTAAGATTCGGAAGGGCATTGATGATGAACGAGACCTCCTCCTGAAAGCCCAGCTCAAGGGTTTTATCAAACTCGTCGAGCACGAGGGTTTCGATAGTGTTTACGGTGATGTTTTCTCTGCGGATGTGGTCTGCCAGCCGGCCTGGGGTACCGATCAGGAGGGCAGGCGGCTGTACGAGGTTATTTTCTTCTATTTCCCGCTTATGTCCTCCGTAGCAGCAGGTGACCTTGAAGCCGGTGCCCATAGTTTTAAATACTTGTTCTATCTGTAAAGCGAGCTCCCTGGACGGAGTGATGATGAGTGC
>JBGTIL010000261.1:0-2977 GCA_041745695.1 Chitinophagaceae bacterium
TAAGCGATACCCAAAGGGTGCACCTGTAAATGTACTGGAAGACTTTAACCGCCAGTTGCGGGCAATGGAGCTGTAGGGCTACAGAATATTTTAAACTCAGAAATCTATTCCAAATAGAAGTAAACCACGAAGACTTATAAATTAACTAAATTCAGCACACGATGAAAGCATTTGGATTCCTTGCACTAATTAGTTGTTCGCTATTATCTTGTAAAAGGAGACAGCAATTTGTACAGATAATTGCTATACTCTAAATGTAAATGGAAAAGTTTTGAATGGCTTGACAAATACAGGTGTTCCCGACGTTCCATTAATCATTGACCAGGTAAAATCTCTGGGTGTATTTTATTCAAGTTCCAAAACTGTAAAAGAATTTTCTTCAAATAGTGACGGAGCATTTAGTGAATCGCCTCGCATTGATTCAACAATGTTTCAGAATAAAAATATTCTTATCCTTAAAGTGAAAGAGAATAGTAATTATATGACCCTTCCGAAATCCGGTACAAATTATTTACATGATCTTACAAGGAACCCATTTAATAGCTTAAATATTATAGTTTATCCAAAAGTGAGTTTGACAATAAAACTTAACAGAAATCAAAATGACAATTTTGACTACTTTGCGGTATCGTATTATTTTGTTGACAATGAGGAATTCTTTCCTTTTTCCATACTGCCTCCGCAGGGTATAAATAAATCCGAATTGATTGGACCAACATCGGCAGACACATATACCAAAATCAGAGTTACAAAAAGAAATTCTAGTGGAGTATCAACAGCCACATTGGACTCAATCAATGCGTAAGGGGTGGAACAAATAGCTACACAGTCAACTTCTGATCGCGACAGGGATACCGCTAATATGCACGACTATTGCGCAACAAAAAGCTCTGAATGACTAATCTTCGAACCTTCTGAGAGATGGATAAATTAGCATTAATTTTGATTTCTTTTAAAACCTTCACTGTCGGAGCCCTCGGTTACAAGAATCTACAAGCTTCCAAGTTCTGCACCAGCAACAGCGAATTTGCGTCAGCGGGGCGTGACCCAATGCAGCATCAGCAGCAGCAACAAGGATCATTTTCAATTTCAGCAAGCGGAACCCAGATGAGCAACTGATAAAGCTTGTACATTGGTTTTTCAATTGGCTTAAGTTTAGGGCCTGGATAAACAATAATCCCAACCGACGCAAAGCCGATGGACGCTGACTGAAATTGCAAGGCAGCATGGAAAAAAAATAACCGTATAATTTCTTTTATGGAAAATCATTGGATTGGTATTTCGATTTTTCTTTTAGTCTTTCTTAATCTGGGCTGTCAAAAAACACAAGAAAAACTTCCAGAAGAAACCCAGGTGGGTAGTTTCACCATTGGCTTTAAGGTAAATGGGAAAGTATACCAAACCAGCGGTAAGGGTAGAATGGGGCTTGTGAGCTTCGGACATGTCGATTACCAAACTGAATTAATCGATTCGTCAATCTATGTTAGTGCTGTCCGAAGCGTTGGAGAGACAGCGTTCACCCTTCGGTTTCGTATTAAGTATACAAATGGTCTTGGAACATATCTGTTAAAAACTAACTCTTATAAAGGGAAAATCATTCTTGGCACTTCTGGGACCGGTCCAGAACACATTTACGAAACATCAGATGTTCATATTGGACAGGTAAACATCAATTATTTTAATGGGCAATTAAGTCCTTCCCCGCCACCAAATATTCTAGCTGGGACATTTGAAATGAAGGCAGTTAATCAGTTTGGAAGGACAATCAGTATTACGGACGGCAGGTTTGACATCGGCGATTAATTAAATTAACCGAGCCCCTTATATTTCCAGAATCACAACTTACTGTCTCGGCATTAAACTTCATCAGAAAAATCGTAAAAAACTTTTCTACCGCCAACAGCATATTGCTGCCATGCGAGCTAGAGAACAACCGCTGAACTTGGGAAATCTATTTGGCTATTGTACATAAGTGAAAATGAAGTGCTGAAAATCCGCACTCACAGCAATACTTAAGCAACCGAAGGCTTGACAACGAGGTTTTTAAAAAAGAATTGGTATTAGTTTTCTTTTATCCGATTTTCAGAAATTCGAACATTAACTATTCAAACACCTTTTAGTTGTGCAACAGCAATATCATGTTTATAAAATTGTGGCTGTAGGTTAGCATTCGACTGTGACTTCGCCCTCTATTCCGGGCCTGCTAAGTTGGACATTTCCGGCTACCACAGGTATTGGAATTTCCCCGCCAGCGACAATCTATGAATTGATCGTTACGGGGGCTGACAGTTGAAGCGAATAAAAAAATGAGCCAATCAATCTTTAAAAAGACCACTCAAATACTTAAACAGTTGACCAGGAGTGCGCTTCCATAATTAGGTTCACTCTCCCAACAACCGTATATACTTCTCTACATATTCCGGCACCTGGTTCCTTTTATACTGCATGATGAAACGGGGGTGCGGCAAGGGCACTAGCTTCTCAAACCAGCCATGCTCCGCATTCAGTTTCGACAGGTACTTAAAGTTCTTTCCGTCGCCAACGCAAAAGCATTTATCCCTTACAAATTGAAATGACAACAACTGGTTCATACTGCAAACGATAAAAGGTTCGACTGCCGCAAGCAATGCCTTGTCGTCGTAGTAATTAATGTTCTTTCCCCCTTTCACAAAACCTAACGGACATACGGACCCGATAAAATAATCTTTATAGAAACCCGCCGGCCCTCCGTAGGCATTCACTACCGCATAAATGAATTCTGCTGACAGTTCAGAGCCTGCGTTGAAAGGGTGAGTAAGCTTGCAGTCTTCCGTCAATTGCTTAGCCGCGGTAAAGTTGACTCCTGTAACGCCCGCTCCAAAACGCCCGGGGTTGATGCCCAGCAACAGCCGCCGGGGAGCCGCATCCGCATAGTACTTTTCCAAAAATGAGCGCACCACCACCCGCACTTCGGCCGACTGCTGCGGGTACAGCCAGT
>JBGTIL010000262.1:0-6059 GCA_041745695.1 Chitinophagaceae bacterium
ACACCGAAGCCGGCGAAGATAGAGCCTGCTATGATTGCCATTAATCCGATACCCATGGGCAGGGCAAAGCTTTTAACGATCAACGCAAAAAGGTACTGGGCAGAAATGATTGCCAGACTCGCAATCCAGAAGCGTGCTATCACTGTGAGGGTTGCTTTCCAGGTGATACCTTTTGCAGCGAAATCATAGTTCCAGGAAGCCATGTTAAGACTGAAACCACCTATAAGAATAAACACGAAAAACGCAAGCAGGCAGAGCAGCGATATAAGAGCGGCGGCTTCCCATTTGGCGATGAAAAGCGCAAGCTTGGGAATAGGTTGAGTCTCCAGCAGCTTCCAGGTATCATAACGGTGTTCCAGATACACCAGCCGCACCGTCATTAACACTAAAAAGAGAGGATAGAAAAAGCTTGTGAATCCTATAAAGTTCGATTCAATGTATTTGCTCCATAAATTCAGTGCAGGTGAGTCGACTGCTAAATTGATAGAAAAATAAATGAGGGTATTCACCACGGGAATGAACAGCGCAGCGCCCAGGCACAGCCAGAAAATTCCCGAGTGCTTTAATTTTAGAAGCTCTGTTTTAAATGCCCGGTTGTGTGCCTGTAGCAGCGTCATTGTGCTATTTGTTTATTATCCTGCTTAATAATCTGCATAAACCATTCTTCCAGTCCGCCGCGTATCTTAATCCCGGTTACAGGAATCTCCAATGACACCAGGTGCCGGTTGATTTCGGTTACCTCCTGCTGGGTAGTAAATGGGAAAACGATCTCATCCTGTGCCTGGCGTTTAGCTGTGGAAAATCTTTGCTGCACAAAGGGTAGCCAGTGGTCTGCTTCGTTCAATTGAAATACTACTTCGCTCGACGTACCCGCAGCATTTTTTATCTCTTCCAATGTACCCTGGTAGCGCAGTACCCCGCGGTTGATAACACCAATATGAGTACATGTTTTTTCTATCTCGTTTAACAGATGGCTCGAAACAAAAACAGTTTTTCCTTCTTCCCTGTTGATGCGAATAAGCATTTCACGGATCTCTACAATTCCATTCGGATCGAGGCCGTTCACTGGTTCATCCAGCAGGAGCAATTGCGGATCGGGCAGCAGGGCCATACTTATACCCAGGCGCTGTTTCATGCCCAATGAAAATTCTTTTACTTTCCGGTTGCCTGCGTCGGTTAAGCCCACCAGCTTCAAAACCTGTGGAATGTTTTTGTGTGGTAAACCGCGCAGGGTGGTGATGATTGCCAGGTTTTCCTTTGCAGTTAAGTGCAGGTAAAGCGAAGGGGTTTCAATCAGGCAGCCTACTGTTTGAAATATATAAGGTGTTGTTTTTTGCAACGACTGCCCGTGGATGAAGATGTCGTCGGCAGCGGAAAGAAGCATGCCCGCCAGCAGCCGGATAGTAGTTGTTTTGCCAGCCCCATTTGGTCCTAAAAAACCGAAAATACTTCCCTGTGGCACCTGCAGCGACAGCGCGTTAACCACTTTCTGCCTTTTGTTGAACGAAAAACTAAGCGCCCTGGTTTCGATAGCAAGTGGAGCCATGTTTTGGTTTGTTCTTTTAAACATACAACAAATGTTTAAAGTAACACCAGGTAAAACCAGCAAAAGAACCGACTTCAGGAAGTTCAGCCGAAAGCAAGCGCCTACTTAGCCCGGTACCACCTGCCTGGCCTGAGGTATTTAATACCACCTGCCGTTTTAAAACGGGTGGGTATCACCTTTCGACCTGTGGGATGCATTTCCCAAACATAAAAATGAAGATGAGACAAGGCAGAATAGCCGGTGCTTCCTGCTTTTGCAATGAGCTGTCCTGTTTGAACCGTATCGCCAACCGACACAAGGGCCCCATTGTGTTGTAAGTGCCCGTACATCGCCTGCGTGCCATCGGCGTGCTGTACAATTACCTGATTAGCACCACCCAGGTATTTGATGTTCACACCTCCTTTGGTAAATCTTTCTTCTACCCTGATCACCACGCCTTTACGTGCAGCAGTGATAGGAGCACCCTTTTTCATTTTGAAGTCGAGGTTGATACGGCCTTTGTGAGAGAATTTTGAATTGTAGCCCTGTATCATGAAATGGGCTACGCCCTTAGGGAAAGGAAGCGCATATACATGGCTGTTATCTTCTGTCCTTGCTACACCAGACATTCGATACTGTACACCGCAGGAAATGAAACAAACCGACAGAAGAGCAAAGCCGGCAAATCTCATGGATTGCTTTCTTTGTGCGGCTTACTGCACACCACCCGTGTAGAACCTGGTGGTATAAACCCTGCTGGTAAAATGGTAAAAATGCGCACACCCATACACGAACCGGCGGTTTAAAAAAACAAAAGCGGTGTGAACCGCTTTTCTATCTAAAAAGGTATTAAAAAATTACTCTGCTTCTGCCACTACTTCTTTTACTTCAGGTATCATGCGCTTCATCATACCCTCGATACCTGCTTTCAGTGTGATCATGGAAGAAGGACAACCACTGCAGCTTCCCTGTAGCATCAGATTCACTACACCGTCGTTATAGCTTTTAAATTGAATGGCACCACCGTCCATTTCAACGGCAGGTTTTACGTAGTTCTCCAGCAATTCTTTTACTCTCTTCACTACGTCGTCATCGTCAGCACTCACGGTATTACTGCTCTCCTGCTTCATCACGGCCACTTCATCCTCATTTACTACGAGCTTGCCTTCTTCAAGGTACTCTTTCAGAAATAAGCGAATGGAAGGAATCACATCTTCCCAGTCAGTATCGGCTGTTTTACTGACGGTAACAAAGTTGGACGCAATGAACACTGCTTTGATGAATGGAAAGCCAAAGAGTTCTATTGCAAGGGGGGATGGGGTTGCGCTTTCAATGTCCTGAAAATCGATGCTTTTACCAGGGTATAAAAGCTTGTTGGCCACAAATTTCATGGTCTCCGGGTTGGGAGTCATTTCTGTATATATGCTGATTACGGGGTTGCCTGTTTTGATCATGATTTGCGTTTGAGCAACAAATTTACAAAAAACCTGAGTTGGCGGGGCAGGTTTGGTTTGCCGCTACTTGTAAAAAACAAACACTTAACATTCATGGTTTCACCTGGGCGCTGTTTACGAGCGGAGAAATAGCCTTTCGCGGTTCACCTTGAGGCTGTGCACGCAAAAGTAATCCGGGAAGGTTTTTGCCGCGGCTGATGCTTTGCATTATGAGTGGTGTAAGGAGTTGGTTTCTTGGCTACCTTAACGCTATGGACTACAGCCTGCTCACAAACATTGCCCTTGGCATTGCGCTCAGCGCCTGCGCAGGCTTCAGGGTATTCATCCCCATGCTGGCAGGCTCAGTTGCAGCACATTTTGGTATTATAAAGCTGGCGCCCGACATGGTCTGGCTTCAAAGCTGGTCTTCCATAGTACTCTTTGCAACAGCTGCCATCGCAGAAGTAGCCGCTTACTATATTCCGTTTGTAGACAACCTGCTCGACACGATCGCTACTCCCCTGGCTGTAATTGCAGGTACCGTATTGGCCTCTTCCATACTGCCTGTAACAGAGCTGGCGCCTCCACTGCGGTGGGGAATCGGCTTGGTGGCGGGGGGTTCTGTGGCGGGCACTATTCAACTGGGCACAGGATTTCTGCGCTTATTAAGCAGTAAAACAACGGTTGGGACAGGCAATGCTGTAGTTGCCACCACAGAGAATGTAGCCGCTGTTTCGGGGTCGCTGCTTTCTTTTTTGATACCGGTGCTCATGGCAATCGCCCTGCTTGGGTTCACCATTTGGGCGGCAGTTAAAGTTGGTGGTCGATGGTTGCGGAAGAAGGAATCGCTGTAAGCAGTCCAATTGACCACGGTTTAAATCCATCATTCATAGTGCAACAGAACAAGGGCAGTTATGCTTATTTCAGGTACCGCTGTGTGGCATAGCAATTATGTGTTTAAAGGTTCACTATTTAAAATAAATATTATGTTTTACCATGTCCAGTCACTCATCAACGAGATTGTGGCCGATGAGCCTGATCCTTCCGCGGCAAACGCGCTACAGGAGGGCCTTGGCGGTCAGTTCGGTGAAATGCGCACCATGATGCAGTATCTTTTTCAAAGCTTTAATTTTCGGGGCGATGGGGTTGCCTACCTCGATCTCATACAGGGCGTCGGTATTGAAGAGATCAGCCATGTAGAGTTGATTGCCAAAACCATTTCCCGGCTGCTGGACGGGGCTCCCGAGTACCACGGAAAGAAATTTGAAACCCCTGGTGCGGGCGGCAAGGCAACGATGGATATGGCGAAAGAGCAAAAAAACCCGCATCATTTCATAGTCGGGGCGCAGGGCTCCATGCCGGTTGATGCTGCAGGAAATCCCTGGAGCGGTTCGTATGTGCACAGCCATGGAAACCTCGTGCTCGACCTGATGGACAACCTCGTGTTGGAGGCTACAGGCAGGCTGCAGAAATGCCGCATTTACCAGATGTCTGATAATAAAACACTCCGGGCTACAGTAGCTTTCCTGATAGTGAGGGATGAAGCCCACCAGGCTGCATTTGGCAGGGCTTTGGAAACGCTTGGCGTAGACTGGGGCAAAGTATTACCCGTTCCCAAGTTTGATTCTTCGAAATTTCCCGAGGTCAAGCGGCTGCTCGATGCAGGCATACACCGGGAGCAGTATCATTTTCGTTTAGATGGATCACAGATGGAAAAGATCTTTTCGGGTGCTGCCCCATTTAATGATGGTACGCAGCTGGTGGCTATGAAAGAACCACGCGAAAGCTACCCGATACCGGCGGCGCCTGAGCGTCCGGAAGAATTTTCACCGGGGCTGGATCCCGAACTGCAGCAGTTGGCGGATGCATTTACCGAGTTCAAGGATAAGATGAAGACGACATTGAAGAAGAGTGCGGTGGGTAAGAGTAACAAGAAGAAGTAAGTGGTCAAAAGATGATGAAAGCCTGGCGTTTGCCGGGCTTTCTCGTTTGTATGTTTTTAGGCCTGTTGTTGCCGTGTGGCTAACCTGATATTGTTTTTGATAGGTCTTTTTCCACCTTTTGCCTTGAAGCAAAAGGTGGAGCCAAAAGTTCAAGGCAAACCCAACTGCTCCGCATGTTTTGCCGGCCAGCGCACGGCAGCAGTCATTAAATTGTGTATCTGCGCAAGCGACATAGAGTGCATTCGCATTACGAATTAGTTTTTGAGGCTCAATTAGCCGGGGTAAACTTTTTGGAATTTTATTATACAGTCTTCAGCATTTTTTTGATGAAGTCTTTTCCACCTTTTGCCTTGAAGGGTTATTCTATACGTGTTAGACCATGAGGGAGGGTAAAAAATTTGTCAGAGCCAATACAATTTCTCCTTAAAAGGTAGACAAGGTAAAAACTTATCTTAAACTAAATGCTACACCCAATCTAATCAATTGCTTGATATTCGGCTTGAAATGCCAAAGCGGCTCCTTCTCCCAATCTTTTGGGAATCCCATTGCAATCACATCAACATTGGGGTATTTTTTTAATAAAATTTTAAACCGGAAAATAAACTGATGTTTGTTATCTATCGACTGAAGCAAATAGAGCATCATTGATAACACAAAGTACGTACGGTCATTATTTACTGTACTATTATTCAACCATTTATTAATGGGAGAAAGTGGAATTTGCGGTTTTATTTTCATTCCTCGATTCCATAACCTTGAATGGTGTGCGCATACATTACGAATATAAACAAAGCAGTGAAGCCAAGAACCAAAAGTTGAATCATCTAAACCAAAGTGATGGGCTATGTCCCTTTTGCTTTTCCCTGGTTTTAAATTCTGATATAAAGTAGAGAGGCTTCCAAATGAGGCTATCTCAAACATCATCCAACTCGGTGGATATGGGTCAGTATATTTAGCTTTAAAAGCCTTAATAAATTCCTCATCGCTTTTATCGACATCTTTTTTGAGTATCCCTAAAGTAGAGGTGTGAGAACTGCCCTTGTACTAGCCCCCTAAATGATTGGACTAAAATTGCAAATCAATTTAGTCACTTAAATTTAGGATTATGTCAAAGTCGAGACGTACATTTTCTGTAGATCAGAAACTTCAAATCATTCA
>JBGTIL010000263.1:0-4967 GCA_041745695.1 Chitinophagaceae bacterium
ATCATACCTCCAAGAAAAATAAACTGGCTGTAACCGCTAAATCCCGGAACTGCCTTTGCCTGCAATAAAAACATGGTCTTGTACTATTTAATGATGAATCTTTATTTTTCTACAGAAACAGCGAACGACAACTGCTGCGGCTCTTTACCAGTATTGGTTAACACGTAAACGTCTTTACGCTGCGTGCCCATACGTTGTTTTGAATCGAACTTTGCCTTAATCACGCCTTCCGCGCCGGGCGCGATGGGTGCCTCGGGCTTTTCAGCTACGGTGCAACCGCAACTTGCGTTTACATTGGAAACAATGAGCGGCTTCATTCCGGTGTTTTTAAACCTCCAGCTTACCTCCACTACACTGCCCTCTTTAACTGCACCCAGCTGCTGGTGAACAGAGTCTATCCACTGAATCTGCGTAAAATTGGTCGAATCGGAAGCCGCATTCAGATTGTTAGCCCGCGTCGCAGAATCATCAGACTTTGACACCGTGGCTGCGTCATTGCTGGTGCAGGAGACGGTCAGTGTGACCAACAGGAGTATGCTCAGTAAACATTTCATGGTAATGAATTTTTAGCGATGCAAATGTAACCCAAATGAAATTAGGCTTTCTTAAAGTCGGTTTTTTGAAGTTTTCCTTCCTGTACCAAATCCTTATGAATGCTGTCCAGTATGCCATTCACGAACTGACCGCTTTGCGCTGTGCTGTAATCTTTTGCAAGTTCTATGTATTCGTTGATAGTGACCTTGGGAGGTATCGTTTCGAAAAATAATAATTCGGCAACGCCCATCCGCATCAGGATCATATCCAGCGCTGCTAGTCGTTCCGCATCCCAGTTCTTTAGCTTTGGAAGAATGTAGCTCTCAAGCAACTCCTGTTTATCGGCCACTGTTTGCAGTAAACTTTTAGCAAACTGTGCCTTCTCTGTGCTGATGAATGTGTTCAGTGATATACTGCCAGGTTTCTGCAAATATCCTTTTACAAGGTGCACTACCATCTCGCTGTCATCATCCCAATTGGTAAAAGTTTCTTCGACGTGCGCAACAAAAGATTCATTAGGCAGTAACAGTTCTTCAAAAATGTAATCTACAATTTCTTTCTCTGCTGCCCGGGTGCGTGAGGGCGTGCCGATGTACTTTTTGTATTGGTCAGATTCAGCAAGTTCAACGTATATTTTGCGTACAAGTTCCTTGTCAACCCTGTGCTGAGGCTTTGTTTGATCCCAGGAGGTTTTCAAGGAAGGATCTTCCTTGATTTTCCACAGTAACTCGTTACCGGCTATCTTAATATTTACATTGAGATCGGCTTCTGAAGGAAGGTGTTTGCCGCTTCTCTTAAAAGAGTCTTTTTCTGAATAAGCCGCCACTTCAGCAATGAAGTAAATCAGGTACACCAAAAGTTCTTTCGATTCATCAAGGTGCTTCTGCAACAGGCGCTGCGGCTCCCCCTGTTTCATGTCCTGGGCGTGTGCACTCAAAGTGTACAGGCTTTGCATCACCTTCACCCGGATGTTCCTTCTGCTGATCATGATATAAGAACTGTTTTGAGCCGGCGAAGATAGGTGAATGGCACAGTTCGGAAACAGAGAATTTGTTAAGTATCGGACACAGGATTGCGGGCATCCTGCCAATACCTGCCAATTGTTTTTATATAGCACAGATTAAAAAAAACTGCAACGAGTCGTAGGCTCAGAGATGCATTCGTTCTCCATGTTTCTAGGGGTCACCGATGAACTTTATTCCGCAGTTTGCAGTTGCGGCGGGTGATTTTTAGCCGGGCTTCCCGGGGTCTAAGAAGTATCTTTGCTTTACTGCAGGTTGCGCTATCGATCCTGTACAAGCAGGGTAGGAAAGTCCGGACAGCAAGGAGCAACGCACCGGCTAACGGCCGGGTCTCGCGTAAAAAGCGGGAACAGAGAGTGCCACAGAAAATAACTGTCATGCACTTGCGTGATGAGGGTGAAAATGTGGGGTAAGAGCCCACGTTCTGTTTTGGTAACAGGGCAGAAGGGTAAACCTTGCGTGCTGCAATGCCATGTAAAGGATCGCCTGAGGGCTGCTCGCCCGATGATCCAGGGTAGGCAGATACATCCTGCTAGCAATAGCGGGAGCAGATAAATGATAGCATTCCGAACGGGTCATTCACTGAAACGTTCAGGAAAACAGAATCCGGCTTACAAACCTGCAGTACCACACTACAGCCCTCTCCTTCTCGGAGAGGGAGGCAGTGTGATTTAATTTATATATAGTCTGCCAAAGTAACCACCCACTTCCATTAGCCAGGCAATGCCTAAATGAACGAGCAAACCGCCCCAGATACTCTGAGAATGATAGGTAACAACGCCTAGTATCAGACCTCCAAAGAAAGAAGAAACACATTCACCAAGCGGTTTTCCGAAGTGAATGGTACAGTAAAAGATGGCCATAGGCAGAATGCAATCCCTGCCTGTCCATCGGGCAAAGCCAAGAATTAAAAACCCCCTGAAAAATAATTCTATCCCCACGAAGTCACTGCCGTAAGACAACTCATACAGGAGTTGATACCAGCCATGATTCGCAGGAGCCGGAAAATGTTTTAACGACATCACCTTGGGATATAGCGCAAGAAAATCCGGCTGCGTTGCTGCTGCTGCTATCAACGGTGTCATCAGCAATAACATGATCAGATACGGACGGTAGCTGAAGCTTGTTGTTCGGAGCCCATACCAGGACGGGTCTTTTCCAAAGGCAAGCCACACAGCGCTGAGCATGATGACTATGACCACGAGCTTGAAGGGCCAATAAACTACAGTGTTCCAATAGGTGTTACCGGGTAAAGATGTACTGAACACAAACTCAAAAGAAGAGGTCATCTTCCATGCGAAAATTGCGGGCGCAATAACCAGCAGGGGCAGCCATTTTTTTGCCGCACCCCATCGCTGCTTTGCGGAGGTATCAGCAATAACATATGGAAAGGAGAGCGCAACCAGGAAAAGCCCGTACCAGCAAACGTATTGAAGAGGGAAAGGGTATGCAGTGATGGTTCTGTTCAATTTAAAAAAGAAGTTACAGAGAACAAGGACCGCCGTAAATAAAGCTGCGTGCAGGAATAACTTCTTATCCAGCCACAACCAATACTCCTGTAACTGGGAAAGAATCTTGCTCATTGTTGCAAATGTTGAAAAAATTTTCAGCATCCGCCTTCCGGCAGGGCAGCAATTTTGTGTATCATTGTTTTATGTCGGAAGATCTGCATCTCAGCAACGGTACAAAGGAAGAAAAATACCGCGTGCTTACACCCCAGTTAGCAGCGCTTTTGGATGGGGAGCACGACGCCATAGCCAACTTTGCAAACATAGCGGCGGCTTTGAAAGAAACCTTTGCCTGGCTCTGGGTAGGTTTCTATTTTGTAAAAGGCGAACAATTGGTACTAGGACCCTTTCAAGGACCAATAGCGTGCACGCGTATAAAAAAAGGACAAGGTGTTTGTGGTACAGCCTGGCTCAGGGGCGAAACAGTTGTAGTTGGTGATGTTGAGAAATTTCCCGGACACATTGCCTGCAGCAGTTTATCAAGGTCGGAAATTGTTGTGCCTTTTTTCGAGAACGGCAGCGTGGTCGGCGTGCTTGATGCAGACAGCACCGCACTCGATGACTTTTACGGTACCGACCAATATCACCTGGAACAAGTCCTTAGTTTGATCAGTCCGTCATGGGAGTTACCGCAGCGCGAGACTCGTGGCGCGTAAGCAAGCTGGCTGGTTATAGCGCTTCGGCTGCATTGCCATACACGCCCATAGGTTCCAGCAATAGGATCGACACACCGGGAAATCGCTTCTTCTCATAAGCGTATTTACTTCTACATATACGCCTTGCTGCTGAACCATCCCTTTTTTTCTGAGCGGCAACCAAAACGGCATGAATTTTTATGTAGTCTGCATGCAGACCTTTCGAAACCTACCTTGTCTGCTTCCGTTCCCCAACTTTTCTAATTTTTTTGTCTTAAATAATACATCCACTATCATGGAAAAAACAAAGAGCCTTGCTCAAACTCACCCGACCTCGAGCAAATTCCCCGGATTAAAAATGACACTTACTACCTCCGGTTCTCGTGAACGTCAAAGACAAGCCCAGGTTAGGCCCCGCCTGCGCAATCTTCTTAGAGACAACGACCTTTACGAACGCCAGGACAGCTAAAGCAACTTTGAATCTATCATATGAAGCTGATAAAACCTATCGAGAGTGGATTAGCCGGTGCTTTGGCTTTGACCCTGGTGCATGAAGGCCTAAAACGCACCAGTCTGCGCGCTCCCCGGATGGACCTCCTCGGAATGAGCGCACTTGCAAAATTGTTGAATAAAGGTCGGTTACCAATCCCGGCGGACAAAAAACTGTTCTGGATCACCATGGCAGGAGACGTGATCAGCAACACGCTGTATTACAGTTTAAGTGGCGCCGGTGCCAAAAGAGGACGCGCATTGCGTGGATCGATGCTGGGCCTTGCCGCTGGTATAGGAGCAGTCATTTTACCCAAGCACCTGGGTTTATCAAACGCACCGAGTAATCGTACAACAACAACAAAGTTATTTACTGTTGGACTTTACGTCATTGGTGCCGTAGTTACCGTGGCGGTTTTAAACTCTTTAGATCGTAAGCGGAGCTAGTCTTTGTTCAATCGTTAAGGAAACGCTCCACCATATCTTCATGAGCTGAGCATATCACTTCTTTTTTATAGGCCTGGTAACATGCTGCCACCAACACAAGTGCTAAGAGGAGTACGGAACTGTAAACAGTTTCTGCAAGGGCGGCTGCTATAATCATAATTCAACTGACTCTATACTTACAATTGCGCTAAATAAGTGCCAGAATGCCGCAGTGCTTTTTCCCTGTTCCCGTCGTGTTTTGTTTTAAAAAAGCCCAGCCTGGAGCAGCGTGAGGTTCTACACACACAGCGGCGTATTCCACGTTTTTTCAAAAAAGCCCCTTCCTCTCCGTT
>JBGTIL010000264.1:0-2899 GCA_041745695.1 Chitinophagaceae bacterium
CTCGATCTTGTTAACATGACGAGGATCGTACGCTTTATTGCCTGGGGTGCTGAGTCTCTCGTCAACGGAAGCGCCAGTTCGCGGCGCATCAAGCCTGCCAAAAAAAGGAAGGCGACACCAGGATGTTGAACAGGGTACTACAAGTGTTATTGTAGTGCTGAATAACAGCCCTGTCTATCGCACATCTACCGGGGCGGCATGTACAGCAGCTGCAATTTCTTTAATGAGTGAGGGGTCTTTTTCCACGGCGTTTCCAATCACCAGTACATCAGCACCTGCCTTGCAATTCAGGTAAGCCTTTTCTGGGGTGCGAATGCCACCTCCAACAATAAGCGGAATTTCAATATTACTGGCAACGGTACTGATCATTATTTCCGATATGGGTTTTTTGGCGCCACTTCCGGCATCCATGTATATCAGTTTGAAGCCGAGCATTTCGCCGGCCATTGCAGTGCAGAGTGCGATGTCTGCCTTGTCGGCTGGCAGCGGTGTTGCGTTGCTGATATACGAAACAGTGGTAGGTGCACCGCCATCAACAACCATATATCCAGTTGCGATTATCTCGAGCCCGCTCCTTTTCACGAAAGGAGCCGAGATCACATGTTGCCCGATCAAAAGCTCCGGGTTGCGGCCAGAAATGAGAGAGAGGTAGAGTAGCGCATCTGCTTCCCTGCTGATCTGTGAAGGACTTCCGGGGAACAGTAATACGGGAAGGCTGCACAGTTGCTTGATCTGAAGCACGCATTTATCAAGGTTGTCTGATACAACCAGACTTCCTCCTACAAAGAAGTAATCTGTGCCTGCTTCTACCGCTAATTGGACGGTCCGTTCCAACACGGAGGATGACACATTATCCGGATCAATTAAGATTGCGAGGGCTTTCTTTCCTTCCTCTTTTTTGTCCAGTAACGATTGATAAACGTGCATCTTCATCCACAGGTGTTATTGTGCAAAAATGCAAAAACTTTTCCTATTGTAGCGCTGACGAGTTTAGCACTGCTTCCTGGAGCGGCTAACGCTCAAAATTGGAAGTAAAGAGGCCTGTGGTTTTCAACCAATTTTCAAAAAAAGATTACACCAAAAAATGTGCATTAAAGGTGTAAAAATCATGTAACGTATAACGGGCCTGCATTAAGAAAATTCTCCACCTGTTTCGCCTTCTCTGTGCATATCTATGGAGTTGTTTTTTCGCTAGATTCGTCATCCTCTTAAATTTCTGAAGGGAGGATGGATTTCATCAATTAAACTTACTGGACATGGCCAATGAAAAACAACAAACAATGAAAGGACTTTCCTTTCCCCGCAAATACACTAAAGATGATGTTGCGGTTTTTGATCAGTTTGAATACGACTACAGAACGTCGGTGATTCGAAACCCAAGTGGTGAAGTGGTGTTTGAGATGAACAACGTTGAAGTGCCGAGGCAGTGGAGTCAGATAGCAACAGACATCTTAGCACAGAAATATTTTCGCAAAGCAGGCGTACCCCAGGCAGACGGCACACTCGGACGCGAAACATCTGTAAAGCAGGTGGCGCACCGCATGGCTAACTGCTGGAAAGTTTGGGGCGAGCGATACGGTTATTTCGCTTCAGAGAAAGATGCAACTGTTTTTTACGAAGAGCTGGTTTATTCTATACTAAACCAGATGTGTGTGCCCAACTCGCCGCAGTGGTTCAACACCGGGCTGCATGAGAGTTACGGAATCAAAGGCAAGGCACAGGGTCACTATTACGTAGACCAGCTAGACGGTCAATTGAAAAAATCCACGTCTGCCTACGAGCGTCCACAGCCGCATGCCTGCTTTATCTTAAGCGTGGAAGACGACCTGGTAAACGATGGTGGCATCATGGACCTCTGGGTGCGGGAAGCACGCATCTTTAAATATGGTTCTGGTGTAGGCACCAACTTCTCCAACATGAGAGGTGAGGGTGAAAAATTAAGTGGTGGCGGTACTTCAAGTGGACTGATGTCATTCCTGAAGATCGGTGACCGTGCAGCAGGCGCTATCAAGAGCGGAGGTACTACCCGTCGTGCTGCCAAGATGGTCTGCCTTGACCTTGATCATCCGGAAATAGAAAAATTCATCAACTGGAAAGTAGAAGAAGAGCAGAAGGTTGCTGCCCTCATTGACGCAGGTTATGCCTCCGATTACGAGGGAGAAGCTTACAGAACAGTATCCGGACAGAACTCCAACAACTCTGTGCGCATACCGAATTCATTTTTCGAGAAACTGGAAAAAGGTGAAGACTGGGAACTCACGGCGCGCACAGATGGCAGGGTGATGAAAACAGTGCCTGCGAAAGAGTTGTGGAACCAGATCAGCTATGCAGCCTGGCGTTGTGCCGATCCCGGTACACAATACAATACCACCATCAATGAATGGCATACCTGCCCCGAAGGTGGAGAGATACGTGCTTCCAATCCCTGCTCTGAATACATGTTCCTGGATAATACGGCCTGCAACCTGGCCAGTGCCAACCTGATGAAGTTTTACAATAACGACAGCAGCCATTTCGATGTGGAAGGCTTCGAATATGTATGTCGCTTGTGGACGACCGTGCTTGAAGTATCTGTGCTTATGGCGCAGTTCCCAAGCAAAGAAGTCGCCCAATTGAGCTATGAATACAGAACGCTCGGCTTAGGCTATGCTAACCTGGGTACCATGCTCATGGTTAACGGTATTCCTTACGACAGCGAAAAAGCCAGAGCTATAGCCGGCGCCATCAGCGCCATCATGACCGGGGTTGCCTATAAGACATCGGCGGAGCTGGCACAAACACTGGGTGCTTTTCCGCGCTACGAAGACAATAAGCAGCATATGCTGAAGGTGATGCGCAACCACCGGCTTGCAGCATACGATGCCGACAGCTACGAGTCATTAAGCGTTAAGCCACAAGG
>JBGTIL010000265.1:0-9609 GCA_041745695.1 Chitinophagaceae bacterium
TACCATTAGAATCTGAAACCAGCCCCAAACCCAAAGTATTGAATCTTTCCTTCCTTCAGCGGAACATTCACCATAAATAATTTGGCAATCGTCTTTCTGTTCTTGCCAAGGAAACCCGTAACACCGTATTTGAACCCGCTGCTTCTTGTATATTCACTTTCTCGCAAAACCGACCAGGTGGGGCCGTAAGTAATGGAAAGAGCCAGGTTTTTATGCGCAAAAAATTGTGGGCCCAGTTTTACACTGTGCACTGCTGCACGTTTGGCAGGCGTTCCGGTGTTATCAACAACGTACAATTTATCTCCTACAAACCAGTCGGCGCTTGTTTCAATTACTGCCTGTAGCCGGTGTGTTGCAAAAAAAGCCACATCGAGTCCAAGCCCATAACCAGCGTCATTTGTAGCCAGGCCCTGACGCACAACATTGATATTTGCAGTGGCTCTCACAGACACGGGCTTATCAAACTGAGCCAGGCAGGTAAACTGCATGGCAGTAAAAACGATCAACAGCAAGTGCTTCATCTCCTTAAGATAGACAATTTACAATGAAGCTCTTTCGTGGCTGGAGCTCACCAAAGTGTCTTACGATTTACATCCTGCCTGTTCCTTGCGCTGAGTCGACAACCCAGGAACAGGAGGTAGCCTCGGCGTTTGCCGGTGGTCAAAACAGGAGGTGCTTTAGTTGTTAGCAGCAACCAGCGTACAGTTGAATCGGCTACAGAGACCCTTCCAGTATCTACGGCGCTTTCTCCACTTCTAAACCAGCTGCCATCTCTAGCCCACCAATCAAACTCCGAACCATCTGGCAATTGTTTTCGTGTGCATACCGTATTCAGCTGACTCGTTTGATCTCAGTTGGTCTCCAGGATTTGGGCTCGATGGTCCAGGCAAAATTGCAGAAACTTGCAGCAAACTACCTGCAGCGATGCTTTCACCAGGTGAGCAATTGTTCAGACGCTGTGAGGTTTTTCAGTCGTTCAAATAATGTAGTCAACCGAAGGCTCAGGTTATCAGAGGTTTTGCTTTCGTTATAGAGTGTTTCTACCTCTTTTAAGGAAGCATTTACCTGCTGAACATTCACAGCTTTGCCAAGGTTTTTTGCCTCCAGCAAAATGCTTCGTATTTGCTGGTAATTTTCACCGTACACTTTCTGATAATCGATAAAGAGTTTCTGGAGATTATTTGCCAACTCTTTGGCGGTTTTTACCCCATCAGAAGGATAGCGCACTTCTTCTGCTGCCTGCTCCCGGATGCTCCATAATTCCTGAACTTTTTGCCTGTCGAGGTACTTTAAAAATAATTCTTCATTGCTTAAATTTTTGATCGTGGTTCGCTGCAGATCCTTATAAATAATAACAGTTATGTCGAGCATATATTCCCTGGCGTCGAATTGAATATTGCGCATTAGTCCGTTCAGCCGGTCGATGTTCTGGTCGAGCAGGCTATTCGCTGCGTGCAGTTTTTCGTAATGAATAAAATATTTTTGCGTGTTGTTAATGAAAGAGTCCAGGTCTTGACGGGTGATTTTTTTTTCCTGTATGGTGAGGCTGCCAACGAGGCTCAGAAGTGTAGGAAAAACAGGGCTTGCCAAAGAGAATGACTTCGCCAGGCTTCCTTTCGCACCGCTTCCGAGGATGGAGGATACGATACTGCTAAATTTCTGTGTGTTGGTGTTCTTTGACTTTGCCAGCAGGGGCTTCAGTGCTGCCTGTATCTCCTGCTCGAGGCTGAAGCCCATGTCGGAGGAGGTTGGGTTGTTGAACGAGGTGATTTTTATCCGGTAGGCTTCTTTTTTTAGCAGGCTGTTGAAGGAATTGATCGAGTTGATGGAGGCATCGAGAAAATCAATTGTCGATATAAACTGCCGGGTTACCGCAGCAGTGCGGCCTTCCGGGGTGGGGTCTGAACCTGTTCCATTGTAGTTTCGGAGAGCGGATTGATTGAACCCTTGCTGGTAAAACAACAAAAAGATAGCAGCCAGTGAAATGTGCTTTGCTAACATAGCTGTGCATTTTTAAAAGTGGTTTGGATAACACTTACGAGTGGTTCGATTGTGGGTGGCGAAGGGGCCGCAGCATCTGGTACCGGGGTTACTGCTTACCCTGCTGCGTGCTGGTAAGGCAACATGATGAAACTGGATCGGCAACGAAAAGGAAGAACAGATCCTAAGGCTCTTAGCCTGATGGTTACTGGATAATAGATGCTGTGCATGCAGCACCACCGAGCACAGCTGTTAAAGGATTTTATTTGAATTGATAGAACACACCGTACTTGAAGGCGATGCCTGTACCCTGGGAAATGGCGTAGCCGGGGCTGCGCTCTCTGATAGGAATAGGAGTAGCATATCGAAGACCCAATTTGAACCCGTAGCGTTTCCCCCACTTCATACTAAATTCGTAATCGATTATCGCGGTAGTAGTCCAGTACTTCCCAAACTTGAGCTCTTTAAATCCGCCCTCATCGTAGGGCAGCGCCACGCCGTTTTCATTGTAATAATCCCTGTAAGCAAGTGTACCCAGTCCCAAACCGATACCCAGGTCATGGCCAAGTAATCCATTGCTGGAAATCAACATAGGAAAAATAAAATTCAAGTTCAGGTGTTCATCGTCGACCTGCAGAACATTGCCCCCGCCGAGCACATTTTTATAATAAGCAGTTGTACTGCTGCTCAGTACCTCGTATATCATTCCCCGTTTTTTTATGGTGTCGTAGGTCTTGAAAGAAAAGCCCACGTTCTCACTCAGCCGCACCACCTTATTCAGGTGTCCCCCGCTTCCCGTATAGAAGTTAGTAAATAAATTACCGGACAATCTGTTTACTCTATGTTGCGCTGCCGCGCCTTGTGACCAACAAAAGAAGCAAAAGAGGGTGAGGTAGCGCATATATGTGGTTTTAGTAAGAATGCAGGTGTTGTTGAATCACTATTGTTCAGCTTAAATAACATTTAATATAAATAAATGAATATTAAAAAGGTAAGCGACAAATCCATTCCGGATAAGAATTAGCCGGGGGCTTTTTACAGCTTCTGCAAATGGCCGGACATACCTTAGCCGCCCATGAGTACAGAGCGCCAATTACTGCAGCCCCAATAGCACCACACACAGCCGGATTGGCTACACCAACTTTTGCGCACAAACAATTGCCCACTGCGAAACCTATCAGTGAACCTTTGAGATCGTTTCTGGCTACACACCAAAAACACCTCCAACTGATTCTTTCGTTCGTACCCGCAGTTTCTTCATCAGGGCCGTAATGACTGTTCCAGTACAAAGCACTTTCTTTAAAAACCGATAAGGCACCCGTCACCAGCGCCTGTTCTTCAGGCGGGAGGGCGGCAATGTCGTAGCCCTTTTCCAGGTCATTGATCCTGCCCGAAACGGTGGCGTAATCAGAAAGATGCTCTGTTTCTGTGAGCAGGGCATTTAAAAAGATTCCGGAGGCGGCACCAATTTGATTTCTCTCTTCCAGCAAGGATGTCACCCCTTCGAAGGTTTGCATTCTGTTGAGGTCATTCGGATCGGCTTGCCCGCAGGCAACGAGCGTTCCCCATATCCCAAACCTTCCGTCGGGAAAGGCCGCCGGATCTATAATGCTCCCTCCATAAAAGAACAAGTCATCCATTGCCTCCTCCTGTGATTTTCCCGTAAAATCATAGGCGTCCAGGAATTGGACAAGTTGATTGTGTTTTTCGCCCAAACTGAAACTGCTTTTCTGCGCAAATGAGGTGAGGACAATGGCCAGCCCGGCGATGAGAGATAGAATGATCTTTTTCATATTCTGTCTTTAGTGCTTACTCTACAAACGGTTTTCAGCGAACCCGCAGCAATTGGCCAATTGATACCATGAAGCTATTCAGCGGAGCCAGCGAAAGCATGGGTAAATACACCAGAATTTTTGTTTTTATTACCCAGTGAAAACCTGATCAAATTGGTTGAGTGTGCACGTGTTTAAAATTGGTAAGTTTTGGTTGCCGGTGCCCTTTGGAAGTGGCATCGACAACGCGCGCAGGCTCCACACCCTGGCTCAATCACGCAGGATTATCAGCCCATTGGGCGTGATGGGGCAGCGGCTCTTCAAAGCCCCCGCGCTACTTTTGTCGTAATTTAACCGCTTGCAACATCCCCTGCTCCAGATAAAAAATCTCTCGGTTGAATTTCACTCAGAAAACGGGGCTGTCGCCGCCGTCAACGACATTTCCTTTACTGTAAATAAAGGCGAGATCCTGGCGCTGGTGGGGGAGTCGGGGTCGGGCAAATCTGTTACCGCTTTATCCATTTTGCAATTGCTGCCCATCCCTCCCGCAAAAATTAGCAGCGGCTCACTTTTATTTACAGCACCGGGTGGCCACCAGATTGACCTGGTGCAACTCGATGCTCGTTCCATGCAGAACCTCCGTGGGAATGCCATTTCGATGATCTTCCAGGAGCCTATGACCTCTCTCAATCCGGTGATGACCTGCGGAAAGCAGGTAGCAGAAGTACTCATACGCCATAAAGGTCTCACCCCATCGGCAGCAAAAACGATCGTTCTCCAGTGGTTCGAAAAGGTACAATTGCCCAACCCGCAACAACTATACAACAGGTATCCACACGCCCTTAGCGGCGGACAAAAGCAACGGGTGATGATTGCGATGGCTATGTGCTGCGAGCCTTCGCTTCTTATTTGTGATGAGCCTACCACAGCTCTCGATGTAACGGTGCAGCAAAGGATACTGCAGTTGATCCGGAGCCTGCAACAAGAGCGCGGCATGGGTGTTTTGTTTATAACGCACGACCTGGGGGTAGTGTCTCAGATCGCTGACCGGGTGGTGATCATGTACAAAGGCGCCATTATGGAGGAGGGGAGCGTTCGTTCTATCTTCAGCGAAGCCCGGCATCCTTATACGAAGGCTTTAATTGCCTGCAGACCTGCCCTGCATCCAAAGGGCGTTAGGCTACCCGTAGTTGCCGATTTCATGCAGCCCGGAAAACCGCCTCATCCACCTGCCGTGCCACTGGCACAGGAGTCTTGTTCGGACGTGCTCGTTACCATTAAAAATCTCTCTGTTCAGTTTCCTACCCGCCGCAACTGGCTTGGATCTGTTACTGCAAATACCACTGCTGTTGACCGCGTGAACCTTGAGTTGTTCAAAGGTGAAACCCTGGGCCTCGTTGGCGAAAGCGGGTGTGGCAAAACCACCCTGGGCAGAACGTTATTGCGGCTGATAGAGCCCACTTCCGGGCAGATTATATATAACGATAAAGACATTACTGCGCTTTCAAAAACAGAGCTCAAAGAGCTCAGGAAAAATGTGCAGCTTGTGTTCCAGGATCCTTATTCTTCATTAAATCCAAGGCTCACGATCGGTGCTGCCATTGCAGAACCGATGCAGGCAGGCGGCATTGCCCATGATAAAAAAGCGCAAAAGGCAAAAGTGAGTGAATTGCTCGAACGGGTAAATTTACCAGCTTCCGCTGCCAATCGTTATCCACACCAGTTTTCAGGAGGGCAGCGGCAACGCATCGTGATCGCCCGGGCTTTATCTCTAAACCCTACACTGCTGGTGTGCGACGAGTCTGTGTCGGCATTGGATGTAAGTGTTCAGGCCCAGGTGCTGAACCTTCTTAACGAACTCAAACGCGATATGAACCTGACCATGCTTTTCATTTCGCATGATCTTTCGGTAGTACGTTACATGAGCCATCGCATAGCCGTAATGCAACAGGGAAAGATCGTTGAAATTGGCGATGCTGAAACTATCTACCTCCGGCCCAGCTCCCCATACACTGCCCAACTGCTGGCAGCTATTCCTTCCGTACACCGATAGCAGGCCGGCTAACAATAAGTGAATACACTGCCTCAGATAGCAACCGCTGTTGTTTGTGAGCAGTGTCGGCCCTGTTTTTTACAAAAAACAATAACACAACAATGCTTGATTGTGCGTATGCAGTAGCAAAAATTTGCTACATTTGCCGACCTTAAAGCTAAATGACCACGCCCGGTGCCGTAAGACCGAGTTTTGGACTTTTCTCTCTAACCACAGGCTTTTCACTGGTGCTTGTCATGAGGCTACAAAAAAAAGAGCAATAGCCTATGAAGCTTTCACAGTTCAAGTTCGACCTTCCACTCAATCTCATTGCCCAGAACCCCGCCAAAAAACGCGAAGACGCCCGCATGATGGTCGTGAATCGCAAAACGGGTGAAATGGAAAATAAACACTTCCGTGATATCCTGGAGTACTTCGACGACAAAGACGTTTTTGTAGTAAATAACACAAAGGTTTTTCCTGCGAGAATGTATGGCCGAAAAGAAAAGACCGGCGCGAAAATCGAAGTGTTTCTCTTGCGTGAACTAAATAAGGAACACCGGTTGTGGGATGTGATTGTTGACCCTGCAAGAAAAATTCGCGTGGGCAACAAACTTTATTTCGGTGAGGATGAAGACCTGGTTGCGGAAGTGATTGACAATACAACAAGCCGGGGAAGAACCATTAAATTTTTATTCGAAGGCGACAGCGAGGGATTTCGTTTAATGCTTGAAAAGCATGGGGAAACCCCACTGCCCAAGTACATCAAGCGCAAGCCGGATGATGAAGACAGGGAACGCTACCAGACCGTATACGCCAAGCACGAAGGTGCGGTTGCGGCTCCGACAGCAGGTCTTCACTTTAGCCGGGAACTTATAAAACGTTGCGAGATTAAGGGTATCCGCTTTGCCGAGGTTACGCTTCACACAGGTCTGGGCACATTCCGTCCGATTGAAGTGGAGGACCTGAGTAAGCATAAGATGGATGCAGAATACTACCAGATTGAAGAGAACGCCTGTAAGATTGTGAACAAAGCAAAGGAGAGCGGACAGCGCATTTGCTCTATCGGTACAACTACCATGCGCGCACTTGAGTCGTCGTTCACCGCGCAGAAGTTGCTGAAGCCGTCTGAAGGCTGGACAAATACCTTCATCCATCCGCCGTATAATTTTAATATCGCAGATGCGCTGGTTACCAACTTTCACCTGCCAAAAACAAGCCTGCTGATTATGACCTGCGCTTTTGCAGGCTACGACCTGGCTATCGAGGTTTACAAAAAAGCCATCAAAGACAAGTACAGGTTTTTTAGTTATGGCGATGCCATGATCATTATATAAATTCCGCTCGCTTTTTTAAGTCATTCAATCTCCCTCGCGGGAGATTTTTTTATAACCCGTAACGGCATGGTCAGCAATTTTTTTTAAAGACAGGAGCGTTGCAGGCAACCGGCGTTCAAATCAAAGTTGTACCCTAATTGTTTTTCAGTCCCCTGATTACCACGTTACCAGTACCGCTCCTGTTACAGGGATAGCCGAATTCTTTCTGCCAGGCTTTTGGGTTGTTGATCATTTTATAGAAGTCGTCGAGGTATTGCAAGGTGGTTCTCAGGTATCGTTCGTCCAATAACTTACAATTTTTATAAAGGCTAAAGATCTCATTTTTTACCAGGTTAAAATGTGCGATAACATCCTCGAATACTTTCATATCGGTGATACAGTACCCCCGGAACCTGCGTTCCCGTACCGAGGTCAGTTGCACCTGTTCGGCAGGTAGGGCATATGGAGCATTCACAATGCCGGAATGATCGAAATCGTAAGGCACTGCAATCGGAGCAGTGGCAGAATCGGGCTTGATCAACTTGATGTTATGCAGGTAGGGTACAGACCAATCGGTATTGCCAATGAGGTATTCGAAAACTGCCATCTTTACAAAAGCTTCACCCTGCACCTGATGTGCTTTTACCGGTGTCTTTACTACGATCGCTCCATTTCTTTTTGCCATCTGTTTCTCTTCCTCCAACAGTATCCCGTAAAAGGAACTGATTGTTTTTTTGTTCTGCACATCTTCCAGCTTTACTCTTACCAGTCGGGTTTTAAAACTGTACGCAGTAATTTTATTGCTGATTTTATACACAAGCCATTCGCGGATAAGATACTCATCGCCCCTGCAGGGCATCACAAGCTTAAGTTTCTTTTGTTCACTGAAAACGGTTGAAAGATGAAATCCTGTGGCCGGGAATTGGATCAATAAAGGAGGATACGTGCAGTTTTCTTTCAACCTGCGAAAATGCCCTCTTGTCTGCATTTGAACCGGCATATTCAGTTCCTGCCTGTTGTTGGTGTAGGACAGAACCATCGGGTAGTCTTTTGGAATGTCTGTCCGGTTGTTCAGTAGTTCGCGATAGTTTCCGCGAAGGGTAATCTCCAGCACATCATCCGAATCGAAAAGTCCGGGCTCAGCAGGTGGCAGAACGGGAGCCGCGGGAACGGTTTGTGTCCATGCGTTGATCGACGTACAGATAAGGATGCAGCATAAAGCCGAAGCAAGGGGAGATATCAGGAGCAATTTCATAAACAGCAGTTTACCATCGCATGAGCGGCGGAATCACGAACGGTACCGCGCACCAGCGTGTTTTGTTTAGTTTTTTCACTTTACTCTTTTCACCGGGTTGGGCAGAGATGATCACAGGCGAAGGAGGATTATCCAGGATGCCAGGCGGCTGTATCTGGGAGCATGATGGTAATTAGCAGGATCTTGTTTACTTTCTTTCTGTTAAGAAGGGGAACGGTAGGAAGGACGGTGACGTTCCCGAGGCGGGGCGTTCGCGCATCCAGGACATCTTCACGCTACGGCGGCTCCAGCAGGCAGAATTAAACAGGATGGCACAAATAGTCGGGTATCAGCTTAAACATACTGAGAAGGGAACGGGAGTGAAGAAACCGGGAAATTTCGGTATAAAGTATAAAAATTAAATAACAAATGCAAGTTATTTGTTGCTGCCCATTAGTTACACTTCAATAATTCCTTTTTCACTGACCTAATTGGAAAACTCCGGAATTGAGTTGCTTCAAAACAGTGTTCTTGTTTTCTGCTGCCACGAGTATAGAAATATTATGGGCACTGCCACCATAAGACACCATGCGCACCGGCACATTCCTGATACTTTCGAAGACCATGCTGAGGATGCTGGCGTTGGTGGCGATCTTTTCTCCCACCACACTCACAATTGTTTGTCCTCCGTCGACATCCACGGTGGCGAATGTTTCGAGTTCCGCTTTTATGTGTGGCAGAGAAGCATCGTTGTCGATGGTAACAGATACAGCTACTTCCGACGTAGTGATCATATCTATAGAGGTTCGGTATTTTTCAAACACCTCAAAAACCCGGCGCAGAAATCCGTAGGCGAGCAACATGCGGCTGCTTCGGATACGTATTGCCGTTATACCATCTTTGGCGGCTACTGCTTTCGGTCCGCTGGCAGCGGCGTACCGGGTTATGACGGTGCCTGCCTCTGATGGTTCCAGTGTACTGAGCAGCTTTACCGGTATGTTGTATTGCTGGGCGGGCCAAATAGACGCAGGGTGCAAAATTTTGGCTCCGAAATAGGCCAGCTCAGCTGCTTCATCAAAACTTAGTTGTTGCACTGGCACCGTTGGAGAAACAATGCGCGGGTCGTTGTTGTGCATGCCGTTGATGTCGGTCCATATCTCGCATACATCTGCAGTGACAGCCGCAGCAATGAGTGAAGCGCTGTAATCGCTGCCGCCCCTCTTTAAATTATCCACTTCGCCCCTGGCGTTGCGGCAAATAAAACCCTGGGTAATA
>JBGTIL010000266.1:0-1809 GCA_041745695.1 Chitinophagaceae bacterium
TTGCCCGTGGTTTCAGGGATCAGCAAATAATTGCCCGTCGTATTGTCGAAATAGAAGTTGCGGTTGTTGTTTTTGAAAGCGCGCAGCTGGGTTCTTAATCCTGCTTCCAGTTTTGTGCTGGCGGACAAAGGCTTTACATAATCAGTCTGCAAGATCAGGTTCTGATCGCTGCCTCCGCTGGCAAGTTGCTGCATAAGTGTGCGATTGATGCTGCTGCCCGCACCGTTAGAAAAATAATTCGTAGTGTAAAAGTTATTGCTGGAACGATCTCCGGAAAAGTAGTTGGCGTCAGCTGTCCATTCTTCCCCTTCTTTTGGAAAAAGATGTTTCAAGCCAAACGAAAGTCCCCTGCCGTTAAAAGCACGATCTCCCGGTGAGGTACGTTCGCTGTACGTTTTAATAGTGCCGCTTGCGTACAAGCTGTCTGTTGCTATGCTGATTAACTCGTTGGGTTTAAATTTCGCACTCACGCGAAAGCCTGCGAGAGACAGCGTGGTGCGATTGGTAATGAAATAATCCAGTCCGGCCCTTGCAAATACAAAGCGTCCCTGCGACCTATCTTCATTCTGTTGGTTAATGAGTGTTTGCGGATCATCGGCAATATTTAGCCGGCTCACCGAACCCTCCGTGTTGGATTTACGCTGGTTTAGATTTACACTTCCAAAGAAATTGACTTTTCCCTGCCTGGCGTTGAAGTCGGCACCGCCATTCACTGCACCCAGTCTGTCTACACCAGCCCGGAGATTTCCGTTGTAACCCGTTCTCTTATTTTTCTTCAGTACCACATTCAATATGCCGGCGCCACCGCCGGATGCATCAAACTTGGCGGAAGGATTGGTAATCACTTCCACACTTTCGATAGCGTCAGCAGGTATTTGCTCGAGCGTAAGTGTGGTAGGCCTGCCATCCACAAATACCTGAGGCGCAGCGTTACGGAGCAAAACATTTCCGTCGATGTCAACATTTACTGATGGAACATTTTTCATCACATCAAGCGCAGAACCACCCGCACTAACTATATTTTTATCTACAGAAAAAACTTTCTTATCAATGTCCATACGGAGCCGGCTGTTGCCAGCTGTCACCGTAATACCCTGTAGTTGTTGCACGTCTACTTTCAGCATTACCTTCCCGAGGTCTTTATCAAAAGACATAGATCCATTTCCTGTGCCGGCACCTGGGGTATTGCCTCGCCCTGCATTGGCTGCCGGCATGAAGCTGAGCGCCTGTGTGTGTGGCTGGTAGCCAGTTGCAGAAATAAGCAGCTTCAGATTTCCTGTTACAGGCAATTCTTCCAGGTTGAAGTCACCGTTAGCTTGCGTGGTGCCTCCCTTCAGCAATATTTCTTTGCTCTTTTTAGTTACTGTATCGAACCTGTTTTGCAAAACCACAATAGAGGCGTCGCCTATCGACCTGCCGGTACTGTCTACGAGCTTCCCGTACACGTGCCCAATGCTGGGTAGCGTGGGTCTGCCGCTTCCACTACCGAAACCGCTGCCGGGAGCCTGCGACATGCTGAGAAATGTTGCCAGTACCATATACAGAACAAAAGAAAACTTTTTCATAACTGAAGATTGAGCTTTGAATGAAGGGATAAAACTATAGTGCGACGCGCTGCAACCTTTGGTAAATGAGACCAATGGGGAAAATGATGCTACAAAATCCGGGAATAGGTAAAAAATGGAAGCCTGGCTTTACGCCGCCGATCAGTTTTTTTTCGTAGAAGTCTCAGCTAATCTTTTTCCTGTATACAGACATATACCTGGAGACCTTTAAGTCCAGTGAGATTCATGGCAGCTGGAGTAGTAC
>JBGTIL010000267.1:0-1930 GCA_041745695.1 Chitinophagaceae bacterium
ATTATTGCCAGAATTTCATGTCAGTCAATCGATTGATAGAGATACTGTATTAAAATTGATGTTAGATCTCTGGAAATGCGGCTATATTAAAGCCAATTTTTCCGGCCAGGATAATAATTTGGTTTATGTAGTGAGAAATCGCAATGATTTACTTAATGTAGTTATTCCTTTTTTCCGACAATACCCTTTATTATCAGCAAAGCAAACAGACTTTGAAAAGTTTGCTTATATCGTTGAACAAATGCATTTAGGAAATCATTTCGATAGACTTCAGTTTATCAATTTGGTTAAAATTGCGTTTTCAATGAACGGCTCAGGAAGATATCGCAAATTCAACAAAAACGAGATTATCGATTATTTAGAATCCTCAGAGACTACACGCTAAACATTTTCTAGTTAAGAAAATGAAGATATAGTCCGACCTGCATGGCGACATGCAGATTCTGTTCGAAAGGTCAGAACGCCATTGAGCACTATCAGTACTGGATATGGTGCAGTGCAAAGCAACAACGAATGTTGGTCCTTATCTGCTGTGGGTGTACGAAACTTGCGTGGGCACTTCCCTAGTACGAGAGGACCGGGAAGTATCGACCTCTGGTGTACCCGTTGTCCTTTCAAGGGCATGGCGGGGTAGCTAGGTCGAGTTAAGATAAGCGCTGAAAGCATATAAGCGCGAAGCTGTCCACTAGACTAGGTTTCGTTGTCCCTTCGGGGGCGAAAGGTTCGCGGAAGACTACCGCGTAATCAACCAATTTACTTTTGTTTTTGAAGTAGCAATACTGATAAAATAGTAGTAATGCGGTTTAATAGGTTGCAGGTGTAAGCACGGTAACGTGTTCAGCCGAGCAATACTAATCAACCGAAAGTCCTAATCTTTGAATCTCAGTTTATTTGACAAGCAATTTGTGACACGAGCTTGCTTAGGCTTGAGAGCGATGGCTTCGGCCCAAGGCCGGAGACAAGCTCGTTTTGCCCAAGCATCGCGAGCACAGTAGTAACAGAGCTTGTACAATGTTCAAATCAACACTAAAGATAGGAGTCTTTGTGCTGACAATCGTAGCGGTGACGACCATATTTTATTTGGTCTCCAATCACTTGGTTTTCAACATAAAGCCCTAAAAAAGATCCGTCTTACAATAACCACTATTTTATTCAAAGTGACAAACCTATAATCTAATATAGATGTCATCCTGTCCGCCAGCTGGCGGACAGGATCCAAATAACAGCCAACTGTCATTCAATCTCTGAATCCAACTAGTTTGGAGTCAAAGATTGGGTGGCATTTACGCCGCGGAACTACCTGATCCCTTCCCGAACTCAGAAGTAAAACGTGGTCGTGCCGATGATAGTCTGGTGCATGCCAGTGCAAAAGTAGGTAGCTGCCCTTATAACAAAAGAACTCCGTTAACCGGAGTTCTTTTGTTATAAGGCATTATTAAAAGACTTAGCCGTAATGAGAGGATTTTTTGTTTTTATAATTGGTTTTAGCTTGGTATACTGCCTACATATGTCCCGACAAATCGTAATTCTCGCGGCTGGAAAAGGAACTCGGATGGCATCGCCAATCCCAAAAGTCTTAATCTCTCTGCGGGGTCAGCCAGTCATAAAATATTTACTAGAAGAAGTGCAAAAAGTTCCTCAAAAAGGACAGCCGGTAATTGTGGTGGGTTTTCAGGCCGAGACGGTTAAGCAAACCCTTGGTCCGCACTATACTTACGCTTTTCAGGCAGAACAGAACGGCACTAGCCATGCCTTGCTTGCCGCAAAAAATTTCGTGAGCTCCGAAAATATCATAGTGCTATACGGTGACATGCCGTTTATTACTTCGGGCAGCCTGCAGGACTTAATTAAACTACACGAGTCTCAAGCTGGTAAGCTCTCTATGTTTACCGCCATTGTTCCGAGCTTTACAGGCGACTACCAGGATTTC
>JBGTIL010000268.1:0-3930 GCA_041745695.1 Chitinophagaceae bacterium
TTTGAATGGTTGCAAAGGGATCATAAACATGCTCAACAACATTATATAAACTTATAAAGTCAAAATAATTGGATTGAAAATCGGCTTCTTGTATGCTTTTACAAAAGATACGGTCCTCTGCGATACCCATTCTGGAAATGGCATGTTTATGAAAAGTTGTTGACGGTTCTATACCAAACACGTCAAAACCATATTTCTTCAAGGCAATCATTGATTTTCCCACACCAGCACCGAGATCCAATGCCTTCATTCCATGTTTAAATGGCATCAGCTTTTCCAAGGCAGCCATTTCAGACGCCATATAATCATCTTCTATTTTAAAGTAGTGTTCAGGCCAATATTGGTCAGGGTCAACTCCGTAGTGATCATTGATACTTGCAGGTACGGGCATAGGGTTAGGATAAATCAGACCACACTTGTTGCATTTGCAGACAGTAACTGCAACACCCTTTTGCCTTTTGGGCTTGAAGCCCTGAGATCTATTCAACCTTAACCCCATCACCACATGATCAGCAACAGGATCCTTACACATTTCGCATTCCGTCGACCACTCAAATTTATACATGTGAATAATGTTTCATCTCAGAAAAAATTCCTCGCGCCAAAATCATCACTCCAGGTATCGGCACTGTTACCGTGTGCAGTTCAAATGAGCAAGAATCTTTCTGACTGACATCCATCCAAAATTAGAAACGTACAGCTCCACCCGTTGGAAGTTGCATACGATGGAGTGTTTGAAATACTAACAGATGTTATTTCTAACAGTCATAAATCGTTAATACAATTATAGGATCCTACCGCACCTAGGGATACTGGAGAATTGGTAAAACGGCAGCACACTTCACGTCATTTTGAAAACGTGCAAGTATTTACTTCGCCGAACATACCCGCGCAGATAGAAAATAGTAATTACTGTTACCACCAGCATGATGGTAGCATACATCGACGAGGGTATCTGGTAGGTAAGGTAACTGCATGCGGCAGCTACAAAAAATGCAATGAAAAAGCTTGCAATATGAACGGTTAGCTTAAACTCTTTCCTGAAATACCACAGCGGCATCGCAAACAGAAACATTTTTGTGAGGCTAAAACTTACGGCAGCGCCGAACAACCCCAGAACCGGTACGAGCATAAAATTTAAAAGGGCTATCAGTATCGTGCCCAGAAAAAACAAACACAGCACAATGACAGAGTTTTGAGTTTTGTAAGTACCCAGCATAGCGAAATAAGTAAACAAGTCGAACACCCAGGCAAAAAAGAAAAACGGTAATAGTTGACCAGACAAGCTGTAAGAGCTGTCGGCAAAAACTTCAATCATTGCATGTCTAAACAACAGGGCCACGGGTATCACCATAAATGCCGCCACAGAAACAAAGCGGAACAATTCCGAGATCTCCCCCTCCGCGGTGTCTTAATTTAGTTTTTTTAAAGAGTAGGGCGTAAACGCCATTACGAAAGCACTGATACCCAGGTTGACCACAGCACCCATTTTAACTGCCAGGATATACTGCGCCATGTTCTCTGTTTCATCAAAACGTAACAGAAAATAACGGTCTATCGCGGGCAGCAGCTGCTGAAAAAATGCAGTGAGCGAAAAGGGCAAACCAAAAAGCAACAACTTTCGAATGAGTTCTCTTTGCAACGGAAAAGGGCTGATCAGTACATGCTTTCCTATCAGAACCAAACCTGCCAAACCGCAAATGCTAATAGAACAGATCAGTGAAATAAAAAGTGCTTCAATCCCCCCTCCCAACATAACAACGAAAAGATATACGCTGCCAACGGAAAGGGTAGCCTGAACGATGCAAAGGGAGATATAGGCCTTCTTCCGCTCCTTCCACAGCAAGATATTGAGTGCATAGTTAAACAGTATCTGACCAGGAATCAGCAGCAGTGCCTGGATCCAGTAACCACCAATGTTTGTGTCGCCTGGAAATAAGGCAGCCGCGAAATATTCGCTGAAAGGAACAAAGACAACTGCAAACACAAGAAACGAGAAACACTGTAGAAAGAAAGCATTGCTGAGCACCTGGTCTTTGTGAAACTGCTGCACCCTGTTGTCAAAATAGTACAGGGAGGCTGCAGCATCTTGCCCAAGAATAACCAACCACGAAAAAAGGTAGGCATAGGTAAATGCAACGTCATACAGTTTCAAACCGTTGGCACCGAGGTAAGCGGTCACCAGTGGAAGAATCGCTAATGGAACAATCTTTTGAATAGCGTTTGCCAGGGAGTAAGACACTGCATCGCGAAATAATGCTTTAAGCAAACGTCTGGGATTTGTGGTTCCTTCTTCCCTTAGGTTTCTCTAAAAAGATCATACTGTCTTATCTAAACTTCTGGACAATCTAATTAGCATTCGTGTTCTGGTTCAAGCCGAGAGGGCTAATTTTCTTTCCTTAATGATATTAATTATCGACCCTATCGGCAGGTCAACGCAGTATTTCAGGAACCAGGAGCGCCCTGCTGTTCCCATGTCGGCAATTGATGCCTTATTCTCCACCAGTTTCGATAATCCAGCGCAAACGGTATCAGCAGAATAGGCATGAAGCATCGGGTAGAGTTCAGCGTAGTCCTTGTCAAACTCGCCATCAATTCTTTTGTGCATCAGCGCCTTACCTGTGCAAAGAGCTTCGAGGGCAACACCATAGCTTAACCAGGAATGATGGAGCTCGCCTATCACCAGGTCGCTCAATTGAAGTACCTGCATCAATTTATTCCTGGCCATTTTTGGCATCCAGATAACGCTGTCGGTAAGGTTCATCCGGTAAATGAGTTCCTTGGTTTCATTGACGTTAGCACCATACTCAAATAAAATCAGCTTTGCACTGATCAGCGGGTAGGCTTTTATAAATTTTGCGAATCCTTTTATCAATAGGTCATTACCCTTGTAAGACCAAAGGTCGGAAGCTCTTTTCCAAACCTGTCTGGTATGCTGCACCAGCAAAATGTCGGTGTCCCGCCGCTCGCTCACCAGCCTCTGTATCAGGGGGTCGGTACTGACGGGTGTTTGTTGTTCGTAGTCTTTATGGTAGAGCATAGGCGCCGGGCTGATCACGCGCTTGCCATTTAATTTTAACCTGGCGAAGATGGTTTCGAAGGCGGCATTGGTGCGGTCGAAAAGCATGTAGCTACTTTCCCGGATGCCCTTTTTTTGATAGTGTGCCAGCTGAAAGTACGATGATATTCTCAGCGGGTGCACAAAACGGTAGAAGGGCAGCGAATACAAATCGTACCCATACGGTATAAAGATGTCGAGCTTTCTTCCCACGCGCGCAACATACCCTGGTGCCGGACCATTGCCAATCAGGAAAGTGTAGGGTTCCAGGTCTTTTGTTACAATGTCATAATCCTGGGTAAAGAAGTTGGCAGGATCGCCCCAACTGATATGTTTGCAATACGTTTTATAATTGTCTGAAAAGGTATCCTGGGAGGGATCAAAGTGTTCGGGCTCGTTCTTGAAGATCAGGAGCTCGCAATCATATCCTTCATCTCTCAGGTACCTTGCCAGGGAGAAGTAGGAATTATTCATGTTGCCAATGATGCCGATCTTCATATTGTATTAGGGACTAAGATAAGCGGCAAGTATTCTTTCTTTTGGGAAATTAACCAACACACCCATGTCTTTTTTCTGGTAAAGAAACAGGCTGCCCACTGCTACAGCACTGGTTCCTGTTTGTCTGAAAAGGTTTCCGATATCTTCCGGCTTGCCTGCGCCACCATGGGCTATAACGGGGATGGAGACAGACTCCACTATTTTCTTTACAAGCGGGGTATCAAATCCACTCCAGGTTCCTTCGTTGGCAATACTCGTCAGCAGTACTTCTCCGGCGCCCAGTCTTGCCAGTTCAGCTGCCCAGGCAAGCGGTTCCTTTGCTGTTTTCCTGGTTCCGGAATGGCTCATGACGGTGTAGTTACCCGTCCATGTTT
>JBGTIL010000269.1:0-1763 GCA_041745695.1 Chitinophagaceae bacterium
TTTAGCCAATGCCATTTTAAGTGTGGTAGATGAAGGAGATGAGGTAATCATTCCTACCCCATTTTGGGTCACCTACGAGGCACTTGTGCAGCTTGCAAAAGGAGCCGTGCGCCTGCTTAAAACAGGGTTAGATACCGGATATAAAATAACACCCGAACAGCTTGAGAAAGCCATCACTCCAAAAACGAAGATGTTCATCTTCTCCTCACCTTGCAATCCAAGTGGAGCAGTTTATACCAGGGAGGAACTTAGTAACCTCGTAACTGTGTTTGCACGACATCCGCAGGTTGTTATAATATCTGATGAAATTTACGAATATATAAATTACCGGGGTAAACACGAAAGCATCGCACAGTTCGACGTAATAAAAGATCGTACAATCATCATCAATGGATTGAGTAAAGGATTCGCAATGACCGGCTGGAGATTGGGTTACATGGCTGCTCCGGTTGCTATTGTAAAGGCTTGCGAAAAGTTGCAGGGACAATTTACCAGCGGTCCTAACTCTATTGCCCAGCGGGCCGCCATTACGGCACTCACTGCACCTTTAGACGCCTCACTGGAGATGGTGAAAGAACTGACAAGAAGAAAAGTGCGGGTGATGGAACTCATGAAAAATATCGAAGGTTTCGACTACTCGGAACCTGATGGTGCGTTCTATGCTTTTCCCTGCGTTGATTTTTATTTTGGAAAAAAGAATGGGGCAGACGAAGTGCGCAATGCAGACGACCTCTCTATGTACTTGCTTAACAAGGCAAATGTATCTACGGTAACGGGCAGTGCTTTCGGCGACGATCGCTGTTTGCGTCTTTCTTTCGCCAACAACATGGAAAACATTGAAAAAGGTTTCGAGCGCATTGCGGTGGCCCTCGCCGCTTTGCATTAGGGAAGGAGAGGTGCTGTTGGTAAGGCAGCTGCTTTTTTTAGCAGCAGTTCGTGCAGCTGGAGCACCTGGGGAATAATTAAAATCTGTTCGCTGTTATCGATAATGTAATCGCAACGGTCCAGCTTTTCTTCTTCGCTCATCTGCCGGTTTATTCGGCTTCGTACTTCCGCCTCATCAAGCCCGTCCCGCTGCATCGCACGCGCTATCCTGATGCCTTCAGGTGCTTTTACACCTATGATACAATCGAGCTTCTCAGCAGAATGACTTTCAAAAAGGAGTGCTGCTTCCTTTATAATGTAGGGACTATGCTGTTCAGAAATCCACTTTTCCGCATCTTCGATAGTAAGCGGGTGCACAAGGGAGTTAAGCAGTAGCAAGGCTTGCGGATCGCTGAATACAATACCCGCCAACGTCTTTGTATTCAGAACGTCGTTGTCATAAATGTCGTCACCAAAGTGCGCTCTTAGTTTGGTTTGCAGTGAAGAATTCGTACGGTACAATCTTTTCGAAGCGCCGTCGGCATCGTACACAGGAATATTCAGCAATGCAAAAACGCGTGCAACTGTGCTTTTGCCCGATCCGATACCACCCGTTATTCCAACCTTTAGCATAAAAAAAATCCGGGTCCTGGTTTGAGCACAGGATCCGGATATTGAATGTAGAACTTTAAATTATTTCTTGTCTGTTGCCGCTACCACAGGCTTGTTTAAGTTCGTGGTCCACTCCATTGAAATGGCGCTCTTTTCAATTTTGATATAGCTGCCAGGGTTTGTCTCCAGGCTGATGGTACCATCATCATTTACTTTGTTGATAGTGCCATGAATACCGGCAATGGTCACAATCTTATCACCCTTATTCAAATTTTCAATAAAGCCTT
>JBGTIL010000270.1:0-2896 GCA_041745695.1 Chitinophagaceae bacterium
TCAAAATGAACCCGATTTCCGTGATTTTATTTACCGACGGAATTTTATTATAGCACCTACACTTCGCTATCAGCCTTCTGAAAAAACAGTGATTGATATCGAGTTAGTGTACAACCAGATCAGCCGCTCTACCTGGTACGATTGGGGTGTTCCCACATGGAACGGAGACGTATTTGCTGTACCCATTACCTATACCTCTCACGAACCATCGGATAATGTGTTGCTGAAAAACACACTGGTCATGTTGCAAGTGCAGCAAAAGCTTTCCAATAAGCTAACCTTCTTCAGCAATTTCAATGGCAGCGGGCATCGGGTGGACGGGCAGGCACACAGCCCTTCTTTCTTTAACCCAATACCAAGTATAACAGATAGTTCAGTAGCCAGAGTGTACCGCCAGTTTACCGAAGACAACAGCGGAACCTTCTTTGGTAATTACTTGGTTTGGAAGCCGGAAATAGGAAGAATCAAATTCACCTTGACCGGCGGTGTTGATTATTTTAAAACAAAGTACTTCTATAACATTAACCAGGCATCTGCTTTTAATGGCGTCCCAAGGATTAATGTATTTAATCCGGTCTATAGGCAGCAATCAGTTAATTCGTATTTACCGACAGGTGGTTTCAACGATATTGCGATGGTTGATTTTTGGGGCGCTTACCTGATTGGCAACATTGAATTGAGTGAAAAGCTAAAACTGATGATCAGCGGACGACGTGATTTTTATACGTTTAAAAACTATCCTTCTAAAACACCAAACGATACCAAGCCCTTTTTGCCCAGTGCTGGCTTTAGTTACCAACCCATAAAAGGCTTGAGTCTTTATGCTGGATGGACCAAAGGCTTCCTTCCTCAAAACACACAAAGTCCCGATTTTGGTGGCCCCTTTGACCCTGAGTACAGCGAACAGGTGGAGGGTGGTGTAAAACGTGAGTTTGCCGGTGGACGGCTGACAGCGACACTGGCTTATTACGACATCAAACGTAAAAACGTGCTGGTGCCCAAAGACCCGGTAAACAACCCCTTCGGCATCAAAGAATCTACCGGAACGGCTCGTAGTAAGGGTGTTGAATTTGATTTGGCAGGAAACATCACGCCCAACTGGAGCATTAACACTGGCTATGCTTACAATGACAGCCGCATTACACAAAGCACTTACAATTTTGAGATCAAACGCCAGGTAAGTAATGCGCCTTTTCATAGCGCAAACCTGTGGACGAGATATAACGTATCAACCGGCACATTGAAGGGTTTGGGCTTTGCAGCGGGCTTTTACCACATTGGCCAACGTACGACAGATGGAACGCTTTCCTTTCCATCTCCCACACTGCAAAAATTACCTGGGTATACCACTGTTGATGGTGGATTGTTTTACCGTGCGCAAAACCTGCTGCTTAATCTGAATATGGAAAATGTATTTGATAAACAGTATATCTACGGCGCATCCAATGCGTTTTACATGCAGCGGGGCAGACCTCGCAACGCAATGGTGAGAGTACAGTTTACCTTTTAATAAGGCGTGATTATGATCCGTTACATCGTACTAAAAGAATGGTTGCAGATACGGCGGGATAAGGTTTCACTTGTCCTGCTGACTGCCGTTCTCATGCTGTTGCTGTTATCCCTGGCCATTAGCTGGAATTACTTCCGCTGGTACAGCAACCTGCAGCAAGAAGTATCCGGGAATGCACGGCACCATTGGGAAACGCAGGGTGAGAAGAATAGCCACAGTGCTGCCCATTTCGGAATTTATTTATTCAAGCCGCTTTCACCACTTGCCATTTGGGATAATGGCATTGATAAGCATTATGGCGTTAGTCTGTACGTTGAAGCACATATCCGCAACCAGCTTCAATTTAAAGCCATTGAAGACAATCCTTTGCTTGCCCGGTGGGGCGAATTAACACCTGCGGTAATTCTACTCATGCTTTTACCGCTTCTATTGATGTGGCTTGCGGGAAATAGTGTAGTAAACGATAAGGTTAATGGTACGTTAAAGCTGGTCGTTAGCCAGGGCATCAGTTCGCAGAAATACATTTGGGGTAAAGCGGCTGCGCTGTGGTGCATCAGTTCTGTTATCATTTTCTCTGTTTGGCTCATTGGTGGTTTGTTGGCTTCTGTGTTGAGTCATCAAAACTTCTTTGGGGCAGAGAGCTTATTACTGCTGCTTACGTATTGTCTTTACAACGGCATCTTTATTCATTTGGGATTGCTGGTAAGTATCAAAGCATCTAACCGCAGGTCAGCTTTGGTTACCCTTTTAGCCATATGGTTAATCGCCGTATGGTTGGTACCTAAACTAACTGCTCAATTTAGCGAAAGCGTTTATCCTTCTCCTTCAACCGAAGCTTTTCTAAAGAAGATAGCGGACGATGTAGCCCTGAACGGCATCAACGGACATGGAGGGAAGAATGAAAAGATGAAGAGCCTTGAAAAGCAGTGGACAAGCAAATATGGTGTAGACAGTGTGCAGCAATTGCCCCTCAACTGGTTGGGAGTTACGCTTCAGGCAGATGAAGACACCAACAACTTGATCTACGATAAGCACTACGATACATTGTATGCAGGTTATGGTGCGCAATTGAAAATGCACAAAGCAAGCGGATTGTTGTCTCCATTTATGCCAGCACGAATGGTCAGCATGTCTTTGGCCGGAACATCGCTAACCAACAGTCTCCATTTCTATAATGCAACAGAACGTTATCGCAAAGATTTCATCCGCATTTTAAACAATCGTCTCCGGGATAAAAGCTTGTATGGCGGTCGAGATACAGGTCGGGTAGAATTCTGGAAGACAATGCCTGCGTTTCAGTATCAGGCTAACCATTTTAAAGCAAGGTGGAAGGAAGGAAACACTTCATTTTTAATTGTGCTGCTTTGGCTGTTGGCAATGGGTGGC
>JBGTIL010000271.1:0-4460 GCA_041745695.1 Chitinophagaceae bacterium
GATATTTTTAAAACGGATCGCCAGATAAATCAAATTGGTGACGGACAGCAGCCCAAAAAGCAGGGTGCCGGCAAATATTGCTGCCGAAGTCTTATTCACATCGGCAAGCTTATATAAGAGATGTGAATCATTGTAAACCACCTGAAAGTCCATCAGGGCAGCGAGCAAACACAATACAGCCATGGCGGGTAAGCTCATGAGCAGCCATCGCTGTATTGTATACTTTCTTCTAACCAGCTGTACGGAGGCGACGATCGCGGGAATGGCCCCAAACGCGGCCATCAAAAAAGAAAACAACAGGACAAAACGGCTGGTTAGTGCCCAGACTCCCGATACCTTTTCGCAATAATTGTCGTTCATTATAAGGATTTTCTTGCCATCATTTTGCAAAAAAATAATGTTTGAAGCGTTTGATGAGCGGTTGGTGAAGGTTAGTGAACCCGTTGGAAGGGCTCGAATTTTTTTTACGAAGAGGTTAAACCGGAGTGTATCCTTCTCTTCCTCCACGTTAAATAATAGCAGGCGGTCTAGAAATCCTAGGATTTCGAACCGCGGGTTCTCCATCTGATAATACCCCAAATAAGGCGCAATCGCTTTTGTATCCATCCTGGTCGTTTTCGCTTTCACCAACGACTCATTCTGCAATAGATAATCGGTGATCAAACTTTCGATATTGGCCAGCCCGTTGCCGTTGGAACAGACAACGAAACCGATGCCCAGTTCTCTGTTATATCTGAAACTCGACCTAAATGCCCCCAATATCCCGCGGTGTCCCCTGAATCCGTCGAAGTCTTCATTGCCTGCGCCATAGCCCGTCAGGATACCCGCTCGGGCAGCTAATGAACTTTGTGGCGTCTCCATTTTTTTTAGGCTTGACTGCCGTATAACGTGCTGGCCCTCACCGAGAAAGAACTGAACCAGCTTTACCATATCGTCGGCATCTGACCACAGGGCCCCGGCGGGACCGATCAAAAAACTTACGGAAGGCACATTTGATATTCTTCCATTGGACCGGCTGTATTCCCTGGCATCCGTGGATGGGTGCTTACTATACAGGTTAAAGTTTGAATGGCTCATACCTACAGGCTGCATGATACTCCTGATTAGGTATTGTTCATAGCGGTTTCCGGTGATTTTTGAAATCAGATAACCCAGAATAGCGTAATTCACGTTGTTGTAGCTGAACCTTTCTGAGGGTTTCCAGCGGCACAGCATGGAATGTTCTTGAAGCAGCATCATCTCCTTTGCATCATAATCCCTGCGATCAAGCGCGAACATGCGATTGAGTTTGAAATCATCAAAACCGCTCGTGTGCTCCAGTAAATTGATCACCCTGACCGGATTGGTGCTTTCCCAGGGATTCTGGAAAGGTACCTCAGGCGCGATCTTTCTTAATTCATCATTTAAGTCGATCTTACCCTCCTCGGCCAATTTCATAATGGCCAGCGACACAATGCTTTTGGTAATCGAGCCCATTCGAAACAAAGTTCGATTGCTAACCGGGCGACCGACCTTCAGGTCGGCGTAACCGATGCCTCCGGCAAATAAAACGGAATCCCTGGTTGTGATCCCGAGCATCAATCCGGGAATCTGCTGCATTTTCATGATCACGGCGATCGTATCGGTGAGTTCTTTAATGGAGTTGATCCCGTTGGGTTTTTGGGAAAATACCTGGCTACTCGATAGCATGAGCATTAAAATGATAGCTTTTTTCATGCACCAAATATTCAGCTTTGGATTCTCTCATTCTAATTTTCGGCTCAGACACCTTCTATCCAGGTACAGAAAGGCTTTTTTACCGTCTGAACGATCACTGTGCCCTTCTTATGAAAACCCGGACACTTTTTAGTAAACCAAAGTTTATGGATATTAGCTGAGTGAATCTATCGGAAGTAAGGATAAAGCGATTTGGACAAGGCCGGAGGCTGCACCTTCTGTTTGCGCTTGGATTGCTGGCGGTCATTACCCTAGTTGCATTTTCAAGCCGCTACTATCTTGAACTGTTGCCAAAAGCGGTATTCATTTACTTCTTTATCCTGATTTGTGTTTATGCAGGCAGATGGTTGTGTAAAATATGGCTGTTCAGGCAAAGATGGGTTTTCTTTTTACTGGCGGGGGCAATGATTTTTTGGGTGCTATCAATGACTGGTATTTTTTGCTGGATATCGCTGTCAAACTACCAATCTGAAACCTTCTTCATTACAATACCGCTCTTCACGGTGCTATTTATCCTTTCCGGAGCCGGTGCAACCCTCACAAAAACCGTTATCAGGCAGCAGCTCGATGAAGCCAGGATTCTTCAAAACCAGAAAGAAAGCGAACTGAACCTATTGATCTCACAGCTAAGTCCACATTTTCTGTTCAATACGCTCAACAATCTATACGGGATGGCCATTCGGGGACACGAGCAGGTGCCGGAGCACATTGTAAAGCTGTCCGCTTTACTGCGGTATTCGGTTTATCTGGCCAAACAAAGACTCATTCCTTTGAAAGACGAGGTCGCCTACTTAAAAAACTATACTGATTTTGAGAAGATAAGGTACGGGAACAGGTTGCAGTTAACGATGTCTCTTGAAGATATCCACGCAGATTTGAAAGTAGCGCCAATGCTGTTAATTCCTTTCGTTGAAAACGCCTTCAAACATACCAAAAATGCAAAAGGCAACCCTGAGCAGATCTGTATTCAACTTCGCACTGAGGCAGATGCCATTTTTTTGTCGGTCAGAAATTCACAAAACAAGAGTTCCGAAAAAAGGGGTTTAGAAAATAGTGGTGGAATGGGCCTCGAAAATGTGAAGAAAAGACTGGAACTGCTTTACCCAGGTAACTATGATTTGGTAATTGAAAGCAATGAGGGCTATTTTATTGTCAAATTGAAGATCACAGCACTGACGAATGAGACGATTTAACTGCATCATTGTAGACGACGAACCCATTGCAAGGGAGATAATCGAAACTTTTTGCAATCATTTTCCCATGCTTGACGTGACCGATTCATGTGAAAATGCGTTTGAAGCGAAGTCATTTCTAATGGGGAAAGAAGTGGATATCCTTTTCCTCGACATCGACATGCCTGAATTGGACGGCATCTCATTTTTGAAAACCCTTAAAATCCGGCCTCAGGTGATTTTGACAACGGCATACAGGGAATACGCACTGGAAGCATTCGATTTATCGGTATGTGACTACCTTTTGAAACCTATACCGCTGCAAAGGTTTATTGTGGCAGTGGACAAAGCCATTGCGGAATTAAGCCGTCCTGGCGAAAACAACAACTCGGATTCCCAAGATAAAAGCGCGGACTCTTTCTTTTTGAAGTCGGGTGGCAAAATATTCAGGATCGTTTATTCCGATATACTTTTCGCCGAAGCAGGCGGCAAAAAGATCAAAATCACTACAAATCAGGGAGCACTTCATGTCACGATGCCCATTGCTAGTTTAGAGCAGATGCTTCCCGAATCACAGTTTGTACGCGTACATCGGTCATTCATCATCAATGTTTCCAAAATAAACTATTTGGAGGGCAACAGGATTTATGTTAATTCCAGTGCAATTCCCATCGGTGATTATTACCGTGAAAATGTTATGAGGAAAATGAGTTTGTCATGAAGAACCTTTTCCATTTGAAATTCAGAATGATGATTTCTAAGCCGAATTCACCTACTATAACTCAGCCCCAGTCGCCAATGCTCCTTCTCATATACTAGCGCCTGGAGGCATTTCTCTTTTAGCTCACGCTTACCTCCCTCCCCACCAAACACCAAATTCATCTCAACAACGACGGAATCAGGCGTTATTTCCTGTAAGCCCACGGCTTCGGCAGCGGTGATGGTACCACCTCGCGTGGCGGTCTGCATGGAGAGGGGAAGAAGTCCTGGTAGCTGGCGTACTTCTCGGCGGAAGGCACTGGAGAGGTAAGGATAAAGGTTCGTGCTGTTGTTGCGGGCGTATTCGTTAGCCACATAAAAAGCTTCCTCGGCCGTCCGCTTCGCCTGCCAATGTTTTCCCTGGTAGAACGTTTTGAAAAGCACGATTATCAGTAGCAAGGCCAGCAATCCGCCGATAGCTTGAAACGGGTACCTAGCCACGACAGCTGATACCTTGGCAGATAGTGCTTGGCCAGGCTTCAAATCTTCCTCGACTTGTGAAGCAGTTTGGCGCAGGTTATCCAAAAATCTCCTGATCTTGTTTTTCTCCGAAGATTTTGGTTGGCTTCTTTTTGAAGCCGGAGCGTTAGTGATATGTGTTTCGGAAGATCCGTAGAGACCTGCGCTGCCGTTCAGATTGGCGGGAAACTTCATGTCTGAGTTGTCTTTCATGTCACAAAGAGAGGTCAAGGTACCGATACGATTCCTGCATGTAGGTGCGGGCTCGTTTCATTTCGAGTACTTGTTGGAGAGGCGTCTTTTCCAGAGATTCCTCCATGAGGGCATCACCCTTTCGGCGATACTCCACTGCTT
>JBGTIL010000272.1:0-1744 GCA_041745695.1 Chitinophagaceae bacterium
ACATAACGGCCGGGCATTAGTACGTAATTGTTAGCCTGTACTTCGTCCATGGAGGCTGCTCGGCAGAAGCCTGGAAGATCGGTATAACTCATCCTCTGACCATCTCTACTTTGCAACACGGGGAGAGAGCGCCAGTTGCGGTAAGTGTCGGTTATTCTTTCCAAGTCAGCATTAGTGAGTTCTTTATTCCGCCTGTTGATCATTACACCCAGCTTACGAGCATCTATGAACAATATTTCGTTGCTGCGATCTCTAAACTTTACGTTTTTTTTGTTCCTTGCTAGAAACCACAGACAGGCTGGGATCATGGTATTGTAAAAGAGCTGAGCAGGCAGCGCTACCATGCAGTCAATCAAACCTGCTTCAATCATAGCTTTTCGTATCTCGCCCTCGGAGCCAGTGTTGCTATTCATGCTGCCGTTTGCGAGTACAATACCTGCTGTTCCGTTCGGGCTCAGTTTATGCACAAAATGTTGGAGCCAGGCATAATTGGCATTACCAACAGGCGGTGCGCCCCACTTCCAGCGGATGTCCTCCCGCAGTTGTTCGCCGCTCCAGTCGGAGATGTTAAAAGGAGGGTTAGCCATTACAAAGTCTGCTTTTAGATCCTTGTGGCGGTCGTGCAGAAAACTATCGCCTAGCTCAATTTTCGCATCAATGCCCCTGATGGCCAGATTCATTTTTGCCAGGCGCAATGTAGTAGGGTTACTTTCCTGCCCATATATAGAAATATCGCCCAAACGTCCACCATGTCCTTCAATAAACTTTTCGCTTTGGACAAACATACCGCCTGAGCCACAGCAGCCATCATATACACGCCCCTTGTAGGGCTCAAGCATCTCTACCAGCAGTCGTACAATTGAAGACGGTGTATAAAACTGTCCACCGCTTTTTCCTTCAGCATCCGCAAACTGTCCGAGAAAGTATTCATACACACGGCCGAGCAAGTCTTTTGCCTTGTGGCCCGGCTGGTTAAAACCAATAGTGCCAATAAGGTCAATGAGTTCACCCAGGCGTTGTTTGTTTAAATCAGGGTCTGCATAAATCTTTGGCAGGACACCTTTAAGGGATGGATTGATCTTTTCGATTTCGTCCATTGCATCGTCTACCAGCTTGCCAATTTCAGGTAGCTTTGCTTTTGATTGCAGATAGCTCCAGCGGGCTTTTTCTGGCACGTAAAAAATATTTTGGCTACTGTATTCGTCCTTGTCGTTGAGGGTATGGTATCGGGCTTCAAGTTCTTCTACAAACCAATCGCTTTTAGGGTCTTCCAGTTCCAGCTTTAATTGATCGAAGCGGCCATTAAAGGCATCGGAAATGTATTTGAGAAAAATGAGGCCAAGAACAACGTGCTTGTATTCTGCCGCGTCCATGTTGCTGCGTAGCTTATCGGCAGTGGCCCATAGAGTTTTTTCGAGTTGGGTATCAGTCATAAGTGAAGCGGCAAGTTTTGGCTGTGGAAATTACGGTTTTTAGAGCTTTTACATCGGCTAAGGTAGGTGAGTTGGCAAACGAGTCTAATGCTGACACATTAAGCCCGATACAAAACACAGCCTTTTGAAAAAGGCGATTGAATATTAGCATTTACAGATTTGGTGCTCCCAGACAAAACTAATTTCACAAAATTGCTAAATATTTTATTAATCAACAGATTGATTTCTAGCGCCGTTTTAAAATTTCTCTATTTATGTGGAAACTTTTTTATTGGATTTACAAAACTTAGGTCTTATGTTTGTTTTGCTAA
>JBGTIL010000273.1:0-18563 GCA_041745695.1 Chitinophagaceae bacterium
CTGAATTGAAAGCCATCAGAGGCGCACTTTTTGAAACATCGCCGGTTGAAAATTTAGTAGGCGCAGCTTGGAATTTTGCTTATAGCTCATTATGGAACAGCACATATTTTTCAACAAGAGAAATAAAAATTGCAAAAGATAAAATTGAAGAGTATTTCACCCTCGCTCAAAATCCCCACAACGCCTTTCTAAGTTTTTGCCAACGGGTATTGCTTGCAAGACAATATGTGAACGCAGCAAAAGGCCGCTACATGCCGCTGCCTTCTGTATGGTTTGATAAGACTAATGAATACGGTTTTGTAGGTACGAAGGACTGGTACACTAAGATTAAACAAGTTCGATTATCAATACCGACTTACAAAGAAGAAATCAAAGCACTTGCAGAAGCGATACTTGAATACAGTGAAGAACCTTCCGCACCAAACTTCACTTATTGGAGAAACTACTTCATCGAAAAAGGCACACCTGGGTTACTCAATCTCTTTCAGGTTGCCGCAATTAATCAACAATACTTAAAAGCATAACAATGGCAAAGCCGCAAGAAAAAAAGCAGTATTTCGATACTGATGGAGATCTCTTTGTCAAGCCGTACCGCTTGAGTGATCTATCCAACATATTTGACGTAAACCGCAAAACAATGCGCAAGTGGATGGACAAGCATCCCGAAGAATTGGGAAAACGTGAAGGCAAATATTTCTCGATTCGGCAAGTGCAGTTCTGCCTTCAACAATTTGGTCTTCCCGGAAAAATTGTAGTAATGAATCAGCCATTAAAAAAAGCAGCATAATCTATGGACAACAAACACACGGACAACACAAGCAGCAATATGCTACTAACTGGCTGCATCTTTCTCGCCAATCTTGACTTTACCGGGCTACTCGACTATGCGTTAAAGGCAGTAGTGGGTGGTGGTATTTGGTTAGGCTTTAAAATGACTGCAGATTACCTGGAAAGAAAACGAAGCAAATTAAAATGAGCCTTGCCACTAAAATATTGACCGGTACTGTAGTTGGCGCAGGAGCCATAGCGGGATGGTCCTATTTAAAAAACCTGAAAACCGCTGGAGCTGAACTAGAAATCGTGCCGAAAGCCACCATCCATCAGCTAAGCTGGAATGGGCTTACCATTCGCCTCGATGTCCTACTGAAAAACCCATCAAACGGGAGCTTTTCTTTAATCGCTCCTTTTATTAAACTCCTTTACAAGGGCACAACGGTAGGCAGTTCAACACCCGTAAACAAGGAGTTCAAGTTACCGGCGCATGGTGAATTGATGATTGACAAGATAATGGTGCAGATTCCAATGACGAGCGTATTCTCGGTGGCCTTTGCACTTATAAAAGCGCTTTCTGCAGGGGAAGCAGCAACACTAACTGTTCGTACCATGACGACGATAAACTTAGGCATCATCAAACTGCCTTACGAGAGCAAACAAGACATCACGATAAAAAAATAATCCGTACCCAGTGGAAGCCAATCGTAAACGTAACATCAGGAGTGGTGAAGATTATTCACATCTCTTTCCAAAAGCAGAAGGTTCGACTTCTACCATCAGAAAGAACGCAGATGTTACGCATACCGTTGCCTTCATTCCAAAAGTGGTCAACAAAACACTGCATCATACGAAACAGCTTGCTCAACGCTTAAAAGGAAATAATACCTATGAAACATGCTCTAACATTTGGCACTTCGTTTATCAGCACATCGCTTACAAGAAAGACGAGGACGGCTTTGAACAAATAAGAAGTCCATCAAGAGCCTGGCACGACAGAAAGCAAGGGGTGGATTGTGATTGTTACACGGTGTTTATCTCTAGCATCCTGACTAACTGCAAAATTCCACATGTCCTAAGAATCACCAAATACAACCGTGATTATTTTCAACACATCTACCCCGTCGTGCCTTTTAATGGAAAGTATATAACGCTTGATTGCGTAACCGATGAATTCGATTACGAAGTACCCTACTCAGAAAAGAAAGATTATCCTATGGACTTACAATATTTAAATGGCTTTGATGGCAATCAGACGGGCGACCTCGGGGCACTGTTCGGCAAGAAAAAAGCTAAGGCAAATAGTCTAGTTAGAGGCCAAGCTCTGCCCAAGAAAAAGATTTCATTGTTCGCTAGACTAAAGGACAGAAAAGCACCCAAAGCAGCAGATCCCAATAATGGCTCCGCCAACGCGAAGAAGAAAGGATTTTTTAAAAAGGCTTTGAACACCGTAAATAAAGTTAACCCGGCAACTGTGCTTCTTCGCAATGGAATACTTGCTGCCATGAGGCTGAATGTAAAGAATGTTGCCAGACGTTTGCGGTGGAGTTACCTATCACCTGGGCAAGCTGCACAGGAAGGAATAGATGCTGCAAAGTTTCAACGGCTGGTTGCGACTCGTCAAAAATTGGAAAAGATCTTTTATGGTGCCGGTGGAACAGACTCAAATCTAAGAAAAGCAATACTTGGAGGAAAGGGGAATGGAGACAAAGCTGTTGCGGGATTAGATGGCTTCTCAACGAAAGAACTGGATTACATAAATGCGTATACACCACTTCCGCAAGTCCTAGGACCTGAGATTTATTACTCTGAAAATGTAGAAGGTTTCAGCGGTCATGGACAACTGGGTGAACCCGTCACATTGGCCTCCATAGGTGCGGCAATGGGAGTGCTTGCTGGAATCGTAGCTGCACTAAAACAGATTGGTGATATTTTTCCGAAGAAGACAAAGGGATCTGAGGACTTCGATGAGAAGCTGAACGAGGCAGCAGAGAATAACGTACCCGTACCTGGCACCACGCCAGTTCCCTTACCGGAAGCAAGTGCTCCATTGCCCATAACAGCGAAGCTTGCAACAGAAGAATCATTTACGAATACTGCTCCTTCAAGCAATGCTTCAATGCCGGTTGGCAGCGAAACCTATTCCACCTCTACCAGCCCATATGTTCCTGCAATTGTAAATAATGCGGTAGTAACCGCTGAGGAAGGGGAGAAGCTGCCTATACTAAGAAATGAATCAGCACCGAGCGACACGCCACCACCTGCCCAGGAAACCTTTTGGGATAGAAATAGAGCCTGGTTAAAACCAGTTGCCATAGGCGTGGGAGGTATTAGCCTGATTGCAATTGGTTTTGCTGTACTACAATCTAAAGGTCAAAGCCGTAAACAAGCTTCTTCGCTGTCAGGTCTTCCAGGTAAAAGAAGGAAAGCACACCAACGAAAACATAAGACTTATAAATCTAAATCTCCTAAGAAAACTGCAATTGCGCTTCTATAATCATCACCACCTAAAAATCCAAAATGCCTAAAACAACAAAAAAACGGAAAACCCAATACGCCAAAAAAGCAAAACGGAACAACGTCCTACAGGGCTTCAGCTCTGAACTTAAAACAAAAGGCAGTATCAAAAACACAGCCTTTGAAACTGGAAAGGGGATACTGGTCGGTGTCCTTGGCGGGGGACTAATTGGCGCTGCCATCGGTAAACCCTCTTTGCTGATTGGATTAGTTACAACAGGTCTTGGGCACTACTCCGGAAACAAGCTCACACAAATTCTTGGTTTGGGTATCATGGCTGCAAATGGGTTCCAAAAAGCTGGCGCGGTGGGTGGCATTGAAGGATTGGATGGAGTGAAAGAGCGAGTAATGGCTTTTAAAGAAAGTTTTTCCGAAAAGCTTTATCTGGACAAGCTCAAAGCCAAAAACATGGGTGGTGGAACCACCAGCGGCTTTGGTAATCTCCAATACTTCTCTTACCCCAATGGTGACCTAGCGGCTCTAGATGCTGTTGAAGATCAGCTTACTGATAGTGCAGCCCAATTCCAGGGAGGTTCGACGGAGTCTGACTTTGGCGAATCCACCATTGAATTCGGAACACTCAATATGGGTGATCAGAATTTCTAAATAATCATTTAAAAACAATAAATAAAACGAAATACTATGTTAGGCTTACTCGAAGGAATTGAAGAATACAACAACCAGGGTGCACTGCTCGGCATCGAAGGAATTGATGATCAGGAACTGCTTGGCGCACTACGCCGAATGAATCCAATACAGCGTGCGAAGACAGTACACAGGATGACTAGTACACCTGCCAGCAAGGGCTCGCGTGCAGAGATGGAAAAGTTCTTTGGTGAACTTCCGGCACATATCAAAGAAGGACTTGTTCGTGGTGAACTACGACTTGCTGATTCAACCATTTATTCAATCAAACCTGTGACCTCAAAAACCGTAAAATTATTTGAGACCCAAGATGATAAAGAGATCGGTCTGCGTAATGTGTCTAACGCAAAGCTGCCGAAAAATCAGGCTTTTCTTGTCAGTGGCGTTTACCTGCTTGCCGGCACATCTGCCGACAACACGAAAGAGAAGATCATTGCAACTGAATACAAGGGGCTAGAAAGTTTTAACTCTATTGCGAATGGTGAATTCTCTTTAAAAAGCAATAAGAAGCAAATTGTTCCTGAGACAAGCAACATTATTTTTAAAACCTCTGCAAACCACTTAGTGCCGGTTGGATACTACAAGCTCGCAAATCCCCGCTTAATCCATGATGATATTTTAATCGAATTAACGGTTGAATTAGGCTCAATGGATGGCATCCCGGCAAATACCTACATCTATGCCGGTTTGCATGGAACGATAACTACGCCGTAGTAGCTAGTTCAATGAAAATTCTTAACCATCAAATCGGAATAATAGCGGCTGGTATTATTCTACCATCTCTATTGTTCCTTCTGAAAAACAAAATGGACAAGACAACCGTAGCCTATAAAAACCTGAGAGCTTTTTTAATCATGATCCAATACGCCGAAGGGACTTATGGTAAGGATGGGTACCGTAAAATGTACGGGGGCGGTCTAATGAAAAGCCTTTCCGAGCATCCTAATACTCCGGTAACTAAATGGGGCATTACCAGCACTGCCGCAGGAGCTTATCAATTTTTGAATAAGACCTGGAATGAGGTACAGGCAAAGCTGAAGCTTCCTGACTTTGGACCTCTGAGCCAGGATAAAGCTGCCATTGAATTAATTAGAAGACGAAAGGCACTCGAAGATGTTTACGCGGGACGATTTGTGGAAGCGATTGCTAAGTGCCGTAAAGAATGGGCTTCATTACCTGGTGCTGGTTATGGGCAGAACGAGAAAAATGTCAAAAACCTTTTGGCTGTGATTAAAGTTGCGGGCGGCAACATCAATACAGCTTAATCTATAACATGCAAGCAATGATTAAAAGAATCAAAAAGAGGTATGATATAGAGGTCGCAACTGCAAATGCTATTCATTCGAAAACCTTTGAAATGGATAAGAATGTAACGGCGGTACATGGGATGTTGTTCGCCTCGGATCGTGACGACTTAATGTATTACAGGGGTTCAGGGAAAGTAGAAATCAACAGTGAGGAGATTTTTCCAGAGGGTTATGAAACAAAGCTACTAATGAGTGGGCTTAATGTGTCGCCTAATGACCGCTATTATATTCTTGGAGGAGTACCTCCGGGCAACTTCAAAGTGAAGATAGAGTACAAGGACACAGCCGACACAAGGCTTGCTTTTACGCCCTATCGAGTTTCCATTTACCTGGACGTAGAAATTAAATAACATGCAGCAGAAAGTCATCATTCATAGTGAGCAGATCAGCCGCAAAGGGGAGATCAAGTATTTTCAAATTCCGCTGCAGGGCACAGCAATAAGGATTATTGCGATGGAAGCCAGTGCCTTCCTCTTCACACCGGTAACACCGCGAGAACCGAGTCCCGCACCAGTCGTGCCACCACCCGCACCTCCTTATGTAAATATGTGTCCCAACCCAGGCGCGGCATCGGTGGACGTAGTTAGCAACACTACGGTGAGTGGAATAACAACACAGGTTTTTAGAATTGGAGCTGCCGTGAATCCGTTTTTCATGTATAGTTGCGGTGCTCACTCGCATGTACTCGCGGTTACAGCGGTAATAGATGATACGCCTTCTTCAATTGCTCAGAAGATGGCGGATGAGGTAAATAATACTTCGCTACAAACCTGGGATCAGTATGGTAGCAATAACAATAATTACAAACCGACCGCTACAGCCGATGGAGATTTACTAATCTTAGTCATTGACGCGCCAAACTCCTTTTTTGGAACAGGCTTCGGTTCTTGTGTGGCAGAACCCCCGCCACCACCTCCGCCGCCGCCTCAACTATTGCAATATGATCCTTTGTTTACCATTCTAGAGAATGAAAAAGCTGGAACCCTATCGCTTCAAAGTCCTGATGTAACGGACATCTTTTTACAGTGCGATGCCTGGAGGAGAGACAGCAATATTAATTACGGCGACTATACTTACCCAAACGTGAAGGTAGGGGAGTGGTCAAAAGGAAGGAAGCGAATCGCAACGGACGTCGCCCTTACAACCGCTTCGCCAATATTGGAGGCATATTACAAGGACAGTTGGGGACTATACTATGATAAGGATCTGAACTATGGGTTGAATATTTTTATCTGGTTTGAAAAGGTAAGGGAATGACAAGCGACTTAGCGCTCGATTATATCAGCAGGCGAATGACCGAAATGGGCTATGGAAAAAAATACCTGCTTCGCTTTCGGCATGTGCTACTAAAAGTTGGGGAGACCAGGGAAATTATCGCGTACAACCAAATCTTCCTGCTTATTGAACCGATGCACAGCATACGAATAGAGAGCGATGTGGGTCTTTTTGACCTGAATGAAGATCACGCCAATGAGATGCAGTATGAACACCGGGGACGAATACGAATTATTAATCTTTCTCTTTCACCAACCAACGCAAGATTCTTACAAGCCATACCTATAAATAACGAAGGCGATGCCGGTAACCAACGATAACTACGATCAACTTAAGATAGATAAGCTAAAGCACTATTTGGAAACACAAGCCGAAAGAGGTGGAGCAAAGCCTTTTGAAATATTTGTAGATAACCTGAAAGTGGTTTCTAAAACAGAAGATCCAAAAGAGTTTGAGGGCTATGAGTTTTACATGAATGAGGACACAGAAAAAGTGCGCATTTTGATTTACAACTCTAACCTTTCCCCACGAAATGATCAGTATAATTTTTTAGTACAGCGGAATAGAGTAGAGAAAACGCTGAATGGCTTGGGAGAGATCGAGAACATAGTGCAGGAAAAACTTGCAGCCCGTGATAGGGAGCATGAAATGAACCGGATACGTGAAGAACTTGAAGCCATAAAAGTGGAATTAGGCGAAACAGAAGAGTATGCAGAAAAGCTTGAAAAAGAAATTGAGTACCTGAAGGAAAATAAGTTCAAGCTCGGCAATATAAATATAGGTGAGCTGGCTTCTGTGGCGGTGGAAGGAATGATTCGGCGTAACCCCCAATTCCTGACATCCCTGCCCGGTGGTGAAGCGCTTGCAGGCATTATCGAGCAAGACACCAAAGACCAGCAATCAAAGACGCTTCAGCAACCAGATGCACCTGAATCCAATGTCTGCTTTCAGAAAAAAGAGCCAAGTGAACCTCAATTCACAGATACAGAAATAAGGCAGCTTGCATTCCTAGGTCAGTTGCAGGAAGGCTTTGACCAAAAACAAATGGAAGTATTCAATATCATTCTAGGAAGGCTTGCAGCCGAACCTTCCAAGCTGCAACAAGTGGCAACGCTGCTTAAAATCAATTACTAATAACCCTATACCATGAAAAAGTTCCATTACGACCTGTCAGTTGAGGCCCTGACAGAAAGCGAAGCCGATGCAAAAATGACGGCTCTCTCAACCCTTGCTTCTAGGTTGTCCCAGAAAGAATTAACTAAGCTTGCGCATGTCATCAAACACGACCCGGTGAAAACTTCTCTTGCGAAGAAATATTTAGGCGTGTAGCATTAAAAAGAATCCCTATGAAAAATACTTCCACTAAAGAACATAATGATTTTACACTCAAAGAAAAACTATCCTATGGCATTGTAGGTCTGGTTGTTCTTGGTGGGAGTTTCTTCCTCGGAAGAAATATGGTAAGAGGCGCCCGCTCAACAGGCGAGCAAAAGAAAACTTTTGAGGACGGAAATGCAGCTGCATTTGCCCAGCAGCTCAAAATGGCATTTGAAAACGATAACTACTTTGAATGGGGAACCGATGAGGAAAGTATTCGGAGCGTAGTTCGAAAGATTCCAAGTAAAGACGAGTTCAAAAAAGTAGTCAATTCTTACCAGAAGCTGTATGCAAGAAGCCTGATGGCGGATCTGAAAAATGAACTAGCAGCCTCTGAGTACAATGAGATGCTGGCTATTGTGTCCGGTAAGCCTGATAAGATCACTGGAAAGTACAAGCCAATTGCTACCTACCAACAATACCTAGCCTGGGCAAAAAGATTAAAGGCAGCTTTTGATATTTCCTACTGGTTTTTGCCAGGTACAGACGAGGAAGCGATCAAGACTGTGTTCATGGAGATACCAACACAGGCAGATTTCCAACAGGTAGTAAAAACCTACCTGAAGGAGTTTGGTAGTGATTTGATATGGGATATAAAAAATGAACTGGAGCTCTGGGAGATAAGCTCCATGATGGAAATGATTAGTAAAAAGCCAATAGCCTAACCTATGATCAAAGCGACACGTGCTTCCAGAAGTAAGCAAAAAAAGAAACAAATTGTTGTCACAACGCTCGCTATAGGTGCGACCGGCATCCTAGGGTATTTCGGATGGCAATATTTTAAAAAGAATAGACAAAGCAAGAGCAATAACAGCGACATAGAAGCTTTAATTAAAAATTTGGATCAGCCGATTGTTTTAACCCCAAATCCGCCCAGCTTAAAGGTGAGAAAGGGAACAGCCACTTATAATCCTGCCCCGGCTATCGAACGAACTGATGATTTCCCGCTAACAAAGGGAAGCAGGGGTGAAAAGGTGAGAAGGCTTCAAGAGGCAATTATCGCAAAATACGGGAAGCAGACGCTGCCAAAGCATGGAGTAGATGGAGACTTCGGTTCTGAAATGGTGGCCGCTTTAAAGAAGCTGGGGTTACCAGTCTCCATTACAGAAAGCACTTTAAATGTCATTGCACAGGGAACAGCTGTCAATCCAGCCGCACTCGGCAAAGATCTGTTTAGTGCTGCGTTAGCAAAAGATTACAATCGTTCCGTTTCATTGCTTAAAAAGATGAAAAGTGTAGATGATTACACTGCGGCAAATAATGTATTTAAAGAACAGCGTATTGGTGGGGTAAGGCAAACAATCGTCAACGGACTCTTAAACGCGTTCTCAACTGAAACACAAAAGCAAGCCATCAAGTTTGAGTTCTTACGCATGGGGCTTCAGTTTGATGGAACCAAATGGAGCCTGTCTGGTTTTGACGGAGTTCCACTTGTAACACTTGTTTCTACCTCTGTTTGGATCAACGCTACACAAAGTGTAAAGGTTCCCGCACGTATGGTGTTAGGCAATGAAATAAGTAGGCGCTTGGACTACACACTTTTTGAAAATGGAGGGAAACATTTTCTAGTACACTCTAGAGCAGTAAGAAATTTATAAACCGATACTATGAAAAGACACATTAAGTACATCGTTGTACACAGCACCGCTACGTTCGACCCAAAAGTTTCTCAATTCTACGGCGACTTTCATTACGTAGTTGAAAGGGGCGGCGAGATCAAAAAAATTCATCCAGAAAATTCCATTGTAAAAAATGTAACGGCCTGCGACAATGAAGCCATCCATGTTGGATACACGGGAGGCAGAAATAAATCTGGTAATCTCGGTGATACAAGAACGCCGGTACAAGAAGAATCACTGTTTAATAAGTTAATCGCTCTTTCTGTAAAATACCCAAGTGCTAGAATCATGGGGCATGATGAATTTGAGGCTTCATCGGGATGCCCTGGTTTTAATGTAAAAGAATGGCTTAAGCAGTACGAGCCGGAGATCGCAGTCGCCTAAAATCCTAATCCAAATATTTTATGAGCAAGACCATCCAAGACGCCCTTCAAAAAAAGGGATACAGACTTTTTATGCGCCCATTCGAGCTAAACATTGTAGGAGTAAGAACTGATAATGTAAAGCCAAACTCCTTTGATGATAAAATTCATGTGTTTTTCATGAACAGCGAAGGAAAGTTGATTCAGTATGAATTTGAAGCCACCACAGATCCTGGGACTTACTGGCTGAGAAATCCAATGAACCCACAAGGCACAGCTATACTAAAGGAAGGTCAATACCTCAGCACTTATGGTGTGGGGCTGCACCGGGGTAAGTACATGGCACTGGTTCAAAAGCGTCCCGTTACCGTCTTGCGTGATTATGATAGAAACGCTACGCTTGACTTTATGAATGGCAAAGTGGACAAGGGGCTATTTGGAATAAACATCCATAGAGCATCAGAAACTGGAACTACAAAAACGGTGGATCAATACTCAGCGGGATGCCAGGTGTTTGCCAGTTCTACAGAATACATCCTATTCATGCAATTATGTGAGAGACATCGACAGCTCTACGGGAATGAATTTACCTATACGCTCATAGATGAAAGAGCTGTAAACCGTGAAGCAAAAAAAAAGTAATGCTGGCACTTTCAGCCATAACTGTAAGTGTCGGACTCACTGCTGCAACCTTTTCAATCATTAAATCAGATACCCTATGAAAAACTTCATCAAAGAAATCCTTCGGGATAAAAATGGCAACTTTTCCATTAGAGAATTCGTAATTGCCATCCTAGTTCTCATCATTATTGCAAGCTGGATGGCACAGCAATTTTTTGGCAAAGCCGTCCCGGAATTCATGTTCTACTCCTTTACAAGCCTTGTGGCCGCGGGTTGCTTTGGTTACTCTATTGAGAAAAGAACATTTGAACAATCAAATCAAAACAATCAATTAGGCAACCTATGAAACTCTATTTTATCATTTTCACAATCGGTCTTCTGTTGGGTATTTACCTATCATTTATGTATCTGCCACTTCTCACAGGTAACAATGTATCTCCTGTTTCTCAAAAGTCTGTTAAGGAACTTAAAACAGAAGTGGCAAAATCAGACGTGGGTTATGCTAAGACGTTTGATTCCTTAAAAAGGCAAAGCAATAAACTGGAATTCGTATTAAATAATACAAAAGTTGCTCTTGCAAGATCGAAGCACAAAAGCCAATCATTGCAACTTCAAGTTTTCAGTCTACTAGGTACACGATCAAAAACACAACAAGGTGTTTCGATTGAAAGGGATAACAATTGTGATTCTCTTGTCGTCACGGTTGAAGGATTAATACACTCAACAGCAGAAAAAGATAGCTTATATGAAAAGGTAGCCACTAACCTGGAGGATCAACTCAAAAACCGAGACTCAACACTTGCCACAAAAGGTGAACAAATCAGTGAAATGAGATCTGCCTTTGCTCAGAGTGTAGTAGGGCAACAGGCACTAGCAGAACAAAACAAGGTTCTAAAAAGGCAAACAAGGAGGCAAAATTTCAAAAGCAAAATCCTTTCGGCTGCCATTTTCATTTTCGCTGGGGTCGCAACCAATCATTTGATTCAACACTAACAGCTTAAAGTCCGTTCCATGAAAGAAAAAACCATTGTTTCGACCGTAACCCTATTTACCTCGCTGCTTGCTTATTGGTATTCCAAGGAAGCGCAGAAAGACGCTGTTCCCTATGTTATGATGGGAGGATTTATAGGCTCCTTGATCGGGGAATCAATTGTAGAAAACGTCACCAAATCCAATAAATATAAATGAGTATGAGTATGCGTCTTTTGCCAACTCAGATTTTCAATGACGGTGCTTGCATCCGTATTGAAAATGGCACCAAAATTCTGCTGGTCAGCAAAGAGCAAGTAAAGACCATTGATACGGTTCAAAATGACATTCTAAGAATTGACATCGGTGAAGGTCCTTTAAAGAACATTTTTATCAATTACCGGGAAGTCGCAGCTCCCTTGGTAAGTTCTGCCGATGCATTGAGAGATGTAATTAAGGGAATGCTTCTTTCTGACAATTACGATGGCGGCGATGCAACAGAGGCTACACAGTTAAGCATTTTGACTAAGCTTGGTGACCTCGCTCTTATCATGCAAGCCATTAAGGTTAAGGAGGAAAGCCTCACAAAAAGCGAACCCTCCCGCCTCGACGAATCAAACCCTTACATGGTCTATCGCGGCTGGCATAGTAAGTGGGGAGTTCCTGAAGGACAGGAATGGGCCGTCGAACGCCTAAGAAGGGAGAACGATGAGATCATCCATGAATGGGCATTTGGTACGCAGCGTGCAATCTATTCGTGGACAGACAGGACAATGCTTGACTACATCCCGCTCCAGTATGCTCCTCAAGAATTGCCCCTTCCTCCAAATCCGCCAGCAGAAGGACCAGCGCCACTGCAACCGGCTAATCCACAACAACCAATGGAATGAAATACAGACCTATCCCAGAGATAGTGCTCGGTAACATTCCAGAAATTCAAATTCCCGAACTACAGGTTTACTATAACCGTAGTTCGGGAAAATTTCTGTCCGGTGCAATCTCCTCGTCCTCGGACGCTGCAACTTTTATTCGCAGCACTATCGGTTTGAGCCAGGTGGAGCTGCAAGAGCAGTTTATTGTGCTCTATTTAAGCCAGTCAAACGAGGTTATCGGCTACTACAAACATTCAAAAGGCGCTATCAATGCCACAGTAGCGGATATACGAATCATCTTAGGAACCGCGCTCAAGTGTGCTTGTATTTCTATGGTTGTAGCACACAATCATCCTTCGGGTAATTTAAAGCCCAGCCGGGCGGATGAAGATCTTACAAAGCGACTAAAGGAGAGTGCTGCTTTGATGGACATTAAATTGCTTGACCATTTAATCATTACTAAAGAATCTTTTTTGTCTTTTGCCGATGAAGGCTTACTTGGGCTTGATGGTGTAAGAAAAGGTATCAGCGGGCATGAAAAGTTTGCCCAAGCCGTTACAACTTCTTTGGAAAGCAAAACGCGACACAATAAAACTTCTATCGAAAAACTTGCAGCTTCCTATGGCATCACGAGCAAAACAGAGGTTAAAGAGCTCACTGAGCTTGCAATTGTAGTAAGAGCAAGAAAGCTTGCACATTCAGGTAAAGCTGTCCGTGAGCAGTTTCATGATATCGTTGATCTTTATAATTCTCAAGTAAACCTTTCTCACCGCACTTCTCAGTCCATACTACTACAACAGTATTCTACGCCTGCACCAATTGCCTACCTGGCAGGTGTTTTTTGTGGTTTGGATAAAGGGGTTTCCGTATTTGAACCCTCTGCGGGCAATGGACTACTGACCATTGCTGCTAATCCTTCCAATTGCACTGTCAACGAAATTGACACGGTCCGAAGAAGGAACCTGGAAACGCAAGGTTTTAACCTGGTAATGAACCAGGATGCCACAAAACCTTTCAAAGGTCTTGAAAAGGCATTTGATGCAGTCTTGACCAACCCTCCATTCGGAACGATGGATAAGGAAGTGATGTATGACACTTTCCCGATTAAGCCGTTAGAGCATGTTATGGCACTCAGAGCAATTGATTGTATGCACGATACAGGCAGGGCAGCCATTATTATCGGTGGACATACAAAATGGGATGAAAAAGGAAGAATACAGGCAGGCAAAAATCGAATTTTCTTTAACTACTTACATAGCCGCTATAACGTGGCAGACGTAATCAACATTGATGGTGGTAAACTCTACTCCCGGCAAGGAACTTCTTTCGATGTGAGACTGATCTTAATTCAGGGTAGAAAATCTGCTCCTTCAGGAGCTGCGCCAATTTTTAATGAAGATCGGGACAATGAGGTTCGAACTTTCGATGATCTCTTCGAAAGAGTAATGGACGTAATGGAAACAGGTATTTCTATGAAACAATCAATAACTGATTTAGAACGGGAAGCTTTAGAGCTTAAGAACTTATTTGGCATAGAAGGATTAGGTGCACCCTATGAACCGGCTTCAGAAGCCTGTGTTGTGCTGAATACCCAAGTTCCGGATAGTATGGCTTTTGAAACAAGGCAAGCTATCCTTTTTGTTAAGCAGGAAGTAGGTGGTGATATTGACAACTTTGTTCGCCATCGGCTAAAATACCAAAACAAAGCTGCCCTTTGCAAGGTGCTATCCGCAGAACAAATAGATGCGGTTGCTATGGCTATTTACAATATCGAAGCGAGAGGGCAGGGTATGATTATCGGTGACCAGACGGGTATCGGTAAGGGTCGTGTAGCTGCAGCCATGATTCGCTATGCAGTGGTGCAAGGTCATAAACCGGTATTTCTTACTGAAAAAGCCAATCTGTTCTCAGACATCTATCGTGATCTTTCCGCGATTGGATCGGCACACTTAAAGCCTTTTATTTTAAATGGGCGTGAAGCTAAAACAGATATCAAAGATGAAGATGGAGAAGTGATTTATACTGCACCGGCACCCACCGAACAAGCTCGTATTATTCTAGATAGAGCAATCCCTTCAGATTATGATTTCGTAGTTGCTACTTATTCGCAGTTCAATTCACCGGAAAAGAAACCGGAGAAGCCAAACTTTCTACGCGCGATAGCGGATGACAATATTTTCATCTTGGATGAAGCACATAATTCAAGCGGTTCTTCTAACACAGGAGACTTTTTACAGAAGGTAGTTGCTGGAACAAAAGGTGTTGTCTTTCTATCTGCAACGTTTGCCAAGCGACCGGACAATATGCCTATCTATGCAATGAAAACCTCTATTGCTGATTGCAATATGAGTAAGGACGACCTGGTTGAAGCCATTACCCGGGGTGGTGTAGCACTTCAGGAAGTCCTTTCTTCGCAACTTGTGGCAGAAGGACAGATGGTTCGTAGGGAACGAAGTTTTGAAGGTGTGGAAGTAAATTATCTTTCTCTTGATCATAAATCTGAGGAGCATCGAGCTATCGCTGATAACATCACTGACATTCTAAGAGACATAATCGCTTTCCAAAGTAATTATGTCGATGCACAAATCGAAGAGCTGGACAAAATTGCAGTTGCTGAAGGAAAAGAAGTTGAGTTGCGAGAAGGCACATCCCAAGCTGGTGTAGATAATCTTCCTTACTTCTCCAAAGTTTTTCAGGTTATCAATCAAATGCTTTTCTCCTTAAAAGCAGATGCAGTAGCGGACAGAGCCATCCAAAGATTAAAAGAAGGTAAAAAGCCAGTCATTGCCTTTGCTTCCACAATGGGCAGCTTTATTGAAGGGATTGAAAATGACAAAGGTCTTCCGGTATCCGATGGCGATACTATTAATGCCGATTTCGCAGAGGTTTTAAAAAGAGGATTAGACGGCATACTTCGCTATTCGGAAAAGGATGTAGATGGAAACAACATTCACAGAAAATTTGAACTAGGTGAGTTGCCGCCGGAGGCACAGACAGAATATCATAGAATTTGGGATAAAATCAAATCAGCATCAACAGGTATTACTATTTCTCCTATCGACATTATCATTAAAAAACTAAAAGAAGCTGGTTATACTGTTGCCGAAGTAACAGGGCGCAAATACGAACTGCAACTAAACACCAAAACTGGGAAAGGTTTGGTGCTTTCCAGAAAAAGGCTCAATACCAACGACGCTTTCCGGCAGTTCAATAACAACGAGGTGGACGTACTGATGATTAACCAATCAGGGAGTACGGGAGCATCCGCTCACGCGATCCCGACCGCTAAAGTGCCGAAAGACCAAGTAAAGCAGAGGGTAATGATCGTCTTGCAGGCGGAGCTCGATATCAATACAGAAGTGCAAAAGCGCGGACGTATTAATCGAACAGGGCAGATATTAAAACCAATTTACGACTATGTGACAAGCGCCATCCCTGCCGAAAAAAGACTGATGATGATGTTACAAAAGAAACTAAAGTCGCTTGATGCTAATACTGCATCCAACCAAAAGCAATCGAATAAGATTTTGGATGTACCAGATTTTCTGAACAAATACGGCGATAAAATTGTGAAAGCTTACCTCGTAGAAAATAAGGATGTCAACGCCTTATTGGATGATCCGCTTCATCTGGAAGATGCAAAATCTGATAGCGGAAGCCATGAGGCAACCTTACTGGAGGATGCAGCACACAAAGTTTCAGGTCGTGTGGCGGTGCTATCAACTAAAATGCAACAAGACTTTTACAACGAGATTGCGGAACGCTATAGCGACTATGTCGATTACCTAAAACAAACAGGTGAATATGATCTGGAAGTAGAAGCGATGAATCTTGGAGCCGAAACGGTGGGAAGCAAAGTAATAAAAATGGGCAAAGGTGGTGACAGTGCTTTTGGAGAGGACAGCAATTTGGAAACGGTTCGCGCCAACGTTTTAAAAAAGCCATTTACCAAACCAGAATTGGAAAACCTTTTACAGGAATCTCTTAACGGCGGGAACCCCAAAATGCTTCAATCTGACCTTGCCGAAGATTTTGTTCGCTTTAATGAAACGAACTGGCAAACAGAGTTTGCAGAAATTGAAACTAAGTATGCAGAATTAATCTACGCTATTGCTAATGAAAAAGCAATGCAAAAGATCCTTTTAAAGCAGGGGGAAGGCGCTTACATGACGGCTTGCGCTGAACGAAAAGGAGAATTGGAAACAGCAAGGGAGGCAAAAAAAGAGCAAACGAAGAAGGTGCTGGAAAACCGCAAAGGCTACTTAATGAAAATGTTCTCATTCTTTTATGTGGGTAGGAGCCTAAGCTATCCTGCTGAAACATATAGCAATGGCAATGAGCTTGTGCCATCTGTCTTTCTAGGATTTGTCATTGATTTAAAAAAGAAAAATCCTTACGCACCTTCGGCAATAAAGCTGAGGTTCGCGATTGCTAGTAGCTCGAAGTATCTCGCTATACCTGGGTCTTACTCAGAAGATATTATGGCAATTATGGGCGCCAGTATGGACGCTAGTGAGCCATCCATGAATGAACTGCTCTCCAAATGGGAAGAATATACAAAGCAAAATAGTGTTGACCGTAGGATAAGGCACATTATCACGGGTAACCTACTACAAGCCTTTTCTGATTTCAAAGGGAAGCTGGTAAGCTATACAACCGATAGTGGAGAAACCAAGAAAGGGATTTTGATGCCGGAAAACTGGAATCCAACGGAGCAAGTGCAGGATAGGGTGGTAGTTCCAATACTTAAAGCATTGCCTTTAATAAGGTCGCTTACTTCTCATGCAACCATTGTGACAAACAACGGGCTTTCATTTTTTCGCTACGGAGATTTTTACAAACTGATTATTTCTGCTTCCAGGTCCAGGGGCGGCGATATATACCTTGATAAACAAATTCTCCATTTAGTTGAGAATGCCAATTTTGAAAAAGTATCTGATAAGATGGTGGCGATGCTGCCCTACCAAAATATTGACAAGTTAGTTGAGCTATTGCAAGTAAATCATTCTCTTTCAGTAACTATTCAATCTTATCAACTGAAAGATCTAAAAGCTAGTGGCAGCTTCAGCCAGCGCAAAAAAATTGAACTGCCGGACGAAGAGGAACAGCCTGTAAACAATTTTATCCTCCTTGAATTGGAAGCAGAAGCACTACTACTGGAACTTGAATTGTTAGCAGCATAAAACCCTACCTTATGATTAACCCTGAAAACTATTTATCTAAAATCGCAGCCATTGATATAAGCTCCATGCCAATGCCTTTACAAAAAGGCCATGAGTTTGTAGTGAGAGCTACATCAGGCGGTACTGATTGGAATAGCTACAACAACAGCAGCGCTATCAGAAAAACGATTCAATTGTACTTTGAAAGGTTGTCTGAATTTCTTCCAACAGATACAAAAACACAAAACTCAAAACAACCCAAAGTAGCTAACGCGGAGGCTACTGCGATTAGTCCAAAACAGGAGCCAAAGCAAAAAAAAGCAAAAGCGGAGCTGCCGAACAGCTTAATGGTGGAACGGATGCCTGAAGAACTTCGGTTCATAAAAAGGTATGTCAATCTCAATGGCAAAACAAAAACCAAAGAGGAAATTCTTCGTTTTATTAATTCCTTACAAAAGGCAATTGTTGAAAAAAGGATTAGGAAGACATCCTCTTATGCCGACCAGATAAAGTATGTACAGGAAAGGTTGATTGACGTGTACAATGCGATGAAAACCAAAATAAAGCTGGAGCTAAAACCGGAAACCTATGAAGCATTAAAAAAGCTTACCGGCGAAGAAAAGGTTATGGCGTCTATTGGTTTTATCAAAAGATATATTTCTATGAATGGGAAGCCTGGCATGAAGGAAAAAGCAAGGGTGCTTTTAGAGCAAATAAACAGGGCTTACGAAAAAGGAAGAATAACAGATAGCGACCCGTACATTGTTGAAATACACGAATTAAAAAAGAACCTCAAGGCATTCGCAAAAGACAAGAGCACGAAGTTTTTAGAGATAGAACAAGCCGCCTTAAATGGTTTAGAAGAGATACTTGGATGTGCCTGTCAGAGCCTGAGTGGTGCGCACAACACGCCAGCTGTTATGAACAGCATGGATTTTGCCAACATGGAGTTCCGCACCATTGGCTTTAAGGGTAAATGGTTGGAATTGATGGGTGATCCATCGTCCAATTTTACGGCGATGGTATTCGGCAAGCCAAAGATGGGAAAATCTTATTTCTGTATTGA